>JBKOYW010000453.1:0-15425 GCA_046744275.1 Actinomycetota bacterium | reverse complement strand
GGCCACTACGACCTGCTCAGCGTCGAGGTCTGCGCGGGCGGCCGGCCGCTGATCGTCGATCCCGGACGCTTCACGTACGCCGACGACACCTCCGCCGCTGGTTCAAGGGGACCGCCGCCCATAACGCGGTCTGCGTGGACGGGCTCGACCAGACGCCGTACGCACGGAAGGCGCCCAGCGGGCCGGCGGCACAACCCCGCTTCCTCGGCAGCGCTTGCTGGAGGCGTCGCACGAGTCGCCAGAGCGGCGGATCGTCTACGCGTCGTCCTCGTCGATCTACGGCGAGTCGGAGAGCCTTCCCACGCCCGAAGACGCGGCGCCGCAGCCGCTCTCCCCGTACGGCGTGACGAAGCTCGCCGCCGAGCAGCTGTGCCGGCCTACCACGCAAACCACGGCGTCGACGCGGTCGCGCTGCGCTTCTTCTCCGTCTACGGCCCGCGGCAGCGGCCGGACATGGCGTTCCGGCGGTTCTGCGAGGCCGCCGCCGCGGGCGCGCCGATCGACGTCTACGGTGACGGCCGCCAGACGCGCGACTTCACGTTCGTGGGCGACGTCGTGGCCGCGGCGGTCGCGGACGGCGTCGCCGGCGAGGCCTACAACATCGGCGGCTCGCGCGTGAGCCTGGCCGCGACGCTCGAGCTGCTGGCGCGGATCGCCGGCCGCCCGCTCCACATCCGCCGCCACGAGCGCGAGTCCGGCTACGTGCAGGACACCGGCGCCGACATCGCGCGCGCTCGCGAGGCCCTCGGCTTCGCGCCGGCCACCGACCTGGCGGCCGGGCTGCGGGCTGAGTTCGAGTGGGTCTGCGCTGATTCCCCCTGTTTGGGTGTATTGCCCGCGGCCTCGGGCGGGTAGGTGTGCACCCGGAGGGCAATGGTCGAGCGACAAGGAGGACTGGCCTGGATGGCCAGGGGGGTTTACAGCGACAGCGTCGAGTCGCCGCGCGCGCCGGTGCCTCGCGCGCCGGAGCCGCCGCCTCGGCGCGGCGGGCGCCGGCTCACGTACGTGCTCGACCGCGTCGCCGCGGCCTGCGGCCTGGTCGTCACCGCCCCCGTGCTCGCCGGCATCGCGCTCGCGCTCCGGCTCTGGGGACCGGGTCCCGTGCTGGTGCGTCTGCAGCGGATCGGGGAGCAGGGCCGGCCGGTGCTCGTGCGCTCGTTCGCGATCACCGACGAGCTGTGCCGGTCGCGCGGGTGGCGGATGGTCGCGAGCACCGGCGCGACCGCGCTTCCGCAGCTGTGGAGCGTCCTGCGCGGTGAGATGAGCATCGTCGGCCCGCGCCCGCGCGAGGTCGGGTTCGAGGCTCCGCCGGCGCGGCCCGGGCTGACCGGCCTGGCCCAGCTCGCGCAGCTGGACCGCTGGCTGTCGGTCGCCGAGCAGCTCGAGCTCGACGAGGAGTACGCGCGCACGTGGTCGCTCGCGCTCGACGCGCGGATCATCGTCCGGACGATATGGCGCGTCCTAAGTTGAGCAGTGACGGCGGCCGAGGACCGCGGCCACCGTGACGCCGGTCGGGAACGCGTCGAACGGCGTGCCCGCCTGCATGCCGATGCCGAGCTCGCGATAGCGGCGCGAGATCAGGATGCGGCGGTGCGCGGCGCTGTCCAGCCACGCGCCGACGGTGCCCGCGGCGGTGCTCCGCGGCCCGACTCCCCAGGCCAGGATCTCCCCGACCCGCCACGAGCACCGCCGCAGCGCATAGCCCGCGCGCTGGGCGCGGTCGCCGAGGTCGCCGCCGCCGGGACTGGTGTGCGAGAAGTAGCGGCGCTCGAACATGTCGGTGGCATGGCGCGCGGCCGCCAGGGCGAGCTGCGGGTCCGTGCGCAATCGGCGTGCGTCGTGCCCGGCGCGCACGCGGGCGATCTCGCACAGCAACGCGTCTCGCACCAGCGGTGACGCGGCCACGAACTCCACGTCTCGGTTCGCGCACGGCGCCTGCCCGGCGGACGCCTCGGCGGGGAGCGAGGGCAGCGTGACCGCCGCGGCGGCGAGCGACACCGTGGCGCCGCGCCGGCTCACGCGGATCAGCCGCCGGGCGTCGTTCTCGTCCGCTCGCGTCGCCGCGCGGCACACCGCGAGCACGAGGACGGCAGCCAGCGTCCAGACCGCCAGGCCCCCAGCCAGGAAGACCAACATGACACCGTGTTATTACCCGGTGTCGATCGGAAGAACACCGCTGCTGAGACCTGCTGACTGGAGGACCATGACCGAGCGCCGCGGCTTCGCCAGCGACAACCATGCCGGGGTCCATCCCGAGGTGATGGCCGCGATCGCGGCCGCCAACGAAGGGCACGCCGCCGCGTACGGCGCCGACCCGTGGACCGCGCGCGCCCAGCAGCGCTTCCGCGAGCACTTCGGCCCGGCCGCCCATGCCTACCCGGTCTTCAACGGCACCGGCGCCAACGTCCTCTGCCTCGAGGCCCTCACCCGCCCGTGGCAGGGCGTGGTGTGCGCGCGCAGCGCCCATCTCAACGTCGACGAGTGCGGCGCGCCCGAGCGCGCCGGCCGCAAGCTGCTGGTGGTCGACACGCCCGACGGGCGGCTGACGCCGGAGCTCGTCGCGCCGCTGCTCGTGCGGATCGGGGACGAGCACGTCGTGCAGCCGCGCGTGATCTCGATCACCCAGAGCACCGAGCTCGGCACCGTCTACCCGCCGGGAGCGGTCGCGGCGCTGGCCGAGTGGGCGCACGCGCACGGGATGCTGCTGCACGTCGACGGCGCGCGGCTGTGCAACGCCGCCGCCGCGCTCGAGGTCCCGCTGCGCGCGCTGACCACCGACGCGGGCGTCGACGCGCTCTCGTTCGGCGGCACGAAGAACGGCGTCATGGGTGCGGAGGCGGTGGTGCTGCTTCGAGACGAGATCGCCGACGGGTTCCGCTTCCGTCGCAAGCAGGCGATGCAGCTCGCGTCCAAGATGCGCTTCGTCTCGGCGCAGCTCGAGGCGCTGCTGGCCGGCGACCTGTGGAAGCGCTCGGCGGCGCACGCCAACGCGATGGCGCGCCGGCTGGTGGACGCGGTTCGCCACCTCCCGGGCCTGACCGTGACCCAGCCGGTCGAGGCCAACGCGGTGTTCGCGGTGCTGGCGCCGGAGGCGACCGAGCGGCTCCAACGCGACTGGCCGTTCTACCTGTGGGACGACAACACCGGCGAGGTGCGCTGGATGTGCTCGTGGGACACCTCGCCCGAGGACGTCGACGCCTTCGCCGCCGACGTGCGCGCTGTGCTCAGGTGATGGCGACCGCCGTGCCGGTGACGTCGACCTCGGCGCGGCCGGCATGGAGGTCCACCAGCAGCCGGCTCGGGCGGCCCATGTCCTCGCCCTGGAGGATCGTCAGCGTCGCGGGCGGCGTGACGAGGCCGAGCTCGCGCAAGTAGGCGCCGAGCGCGGCCGCCGCGGCGCCGGTGGCGGGATCCTCCACGACGCCGCCGGGCGGGAACGGGTTGCGCGAGTGGAAGCGCAGCTCGTCCTCGCGCCACACGAGCTGCACGGTCGTCCAGTCGCGCGCGGCCATCAGCGCCCCGAGGCGGTCGAAGTCGTAGTCGAGGTCCGCCAGCCGCTCGCGGGTGCGGACGGCCAGCACCGGGTGATACGCGCCGGCGAACCCGACGCGCGGCGGCAGCGCCGGGTCGAGGTCCTCGCGTGCCCAGCGCAGCGCCGCCAGCATCTCGTCGACGTCGGCGGGGTCGACCGGCTCGACGCGCGGCGGCACGCTGGTCAGCGTCGCGGTGACGCGGTCCTGGTCGTCGCGCCGCGTAGCGACCGGCACCGGGCCGCTGCGGGTGCGGAGCACACGCTGGCCGGGGCCGTCGCGCTCGGCCAGGGCGACCGCCGTCGCGATCGTCGCGTGGCCGCAGAACGGCACCTCGGCAAGCGGGCTGAAGTAGCGGATGTCGTCGCCGTCCACGAAGGCGCTCTCGCTGTAGCCGAGCTCGGCGGCGATCGCGAGCATCCGCGCGTCGGACATCCCCGCCGCGTCAAGCACCACGCCGGCCGGGTTCCCGCCGGTCGGTCGGTCCGAGAACGCCGTGTAGCGCAGGACATCGTCGCTCATGACGCGACATCATCGCCGACCGTGACCGCCTACATCTGCGAGACCTGCGGCGCCCAGTTCACTCCCTCCGAGGCGCCCCCCGAGCGGTGCCCGGTCTGCGAGGACCAGCGCCAGTACGTCCCCGAGGACGGGCAGCGCTGGCTCACGCCCGGCGAGCTGCGCGACCGCCACCGCAACGAGCTGCGCCGCGAGGGCGCGTTCGATGGAGTCGGCATCGACCCGAGGTTCGCGATCGGCCAGCGCGCGCTGCTGGTGCCGGCTGGTGATCGGTTCGTGCTGTGGGACTGCATCCCGCTGCTCGACGACGACGCCGCGGCGGAGATCGAGCGCCGCGGCGGCCTCGCGGGCATCGCGATCTCCCACCCGCACTACTACAGCGGCATGGTCGAGTGGGCGCATCGGTTCGAGTGCCCGGTGCACCTGCACGCCGACGACCGCGAGTGGATCATGCGGCCCGACCACGCGATCGAGCTGTGGGACGGCGAGACGCTCTCGCTGGCCGACGGGCTGACCCTGATCCGCTGCGGCGGGCACTTCGCCGGCGGGACGGTGCTGCACGTGGCGGGCGAGGACGCGCTCCTGTCCGGCGACATCGTGCAGGTGATCCCGGACCGCGGGTGGGTCGGCTTCATGTACAGCTACCCGAACCTGATCCCGCTGCCCGAGGCGGCCGTGCGCGCGATCGCCGACGCCCTGGAGCCGTACGCGTTCGACCAGATCTACGGCGCGTGGTGGGGCACGATCGTACGGCGCGACGGGAAGTCGATCGTGCAGCGCTCGGCGGAGCGCTATGCCCGGGCGCTGCGCGGCGAGCTGCCGTAGGCCTCGAGGCGCGTGCCCGCGAACCGCTCCGGGAGCGTGGCAAGCCGCTCCACCGGCTCGGCGCTGAACACGAGCCGTACGTGGCGGTCGGCGACCTCGCCGCCCCAGCCGGTCATCGGCGTCGCGGCGATGGCGGCGTCCTCGAGCAGCGCGCGCGAGAGCTCGGCGGGCGTCGTGCCGAGCTCGATCGCGTCGATCAGCATCGACCAGCCTCCCGCCGGCCGGATCACCGGCCAGCCGTCGAGCGCGTCGAGGATCGTGTCGCGCCGGCGCTCCAGCTCGGCGACCGCGTCGGCGACGTGGCCCTGGTCGCCGCGCAGGACCGCGGTGGCCGCGGCGCGCGCGATGCCGGTCGGCGTCGTGGTGTTGTAGACGTGCATCCAGCCGACCGACTCGACGAGCTCGGCCGGGCCGGCGACCCAACCGACGCGCCACCCGATCATCCGGTGCTCCTTGCTCAGCGAGCCGGCGATCACAGTGCGGTCGGCCATGCCGTCGAAGTGCAGCGGGTGCACGAGCGGGCGGTCGTCGAACAGCAGCCGCTCCATCGCGGCGTCGTAGAGCAGCGGCACGTCGTGCTCGCCGAGGATGCCGGTGACGGCCTCCCATTCGTCGCGGGAGAGCACGGCGCCCGACGGCATCGACGGGCTCATGATCACGGCCAGCACGGGCTTCGACGCCGCCGCGGCCGCGAACGCGTCGAGGTCCAGCCGCCACTCGCGGTCCTCGACGCGGTAGGGCGCGAGGAGCGGGACGCCGCCGGCGAGCCGGGCGCGGTTGACGATGCCGGCGTACGTCGGATCGGTGAGCAGGACCTCGTCGCCGGGGTCGACAGTGGCGAGCATGACGTCGAGGATCGCCTCGGTGCCGCCGCTGGTGATGACGATCTCGCGCTCGGGGTCGTAGCGCCGTCCGGTGCGCTCGGCGAGGAAGTCGGAGATCGCCGCGCGCAGGTCCGTGTCGCCGGTGAACGGCAGCCAGCTGTTGGCCTTGGCGGTCTCCAGCCCGCGCACGGTCTCCGGGATCGCCTCGGGCGGCAGCGGAAGGTCGGTGTCGAGGTTCTCCATCCGCAGCACTGGCCAGTCGTCGCGCGCCGCGGTGCGGGCGTCCGCGGCGACGGCGGTGCGATCGATCCCGAACCCCTGCACGTCCCGAAGCCGCTGCGCTCGCTTGAACACGTCCTCGCTCCTCATTGCCGGTTTATCGCCTGACCTGCCGTTATATTAGACAGCCCGTCAACTAAGGGGTCAGACCCCTAGTTAGCAACGCTAATCAGGGGTCAGACCCCGTGGAGGGTCAGACCCCTAGTTAGCGAGGCTAATCAGGGGTCTGACCCCTTTCTGAGGGTGGTTGAGGGTTGAGATGGATGACTCGGTGAAGACGATCGCGGCGAACGTTCGACGGCTCCGCGCCGCGCGGGGCCTGTCTGCGGCCGCGCTCGCGCGTGCGTCCGGCGTGGCGCGGGCGACGCTCGCGGAGCTCGAGGCGGGCCGCGGGAACCCGACGGTCGAGACGCTCTACGGGCTCGCCTCGGTGTTGGGCGTGACGCTCGCCGACCTCCTGGTCGAGGCCGAGGCGCCGGCGGTCCAGGTCGTCCGCGCCTGCGAGGGCCCGCACGTGTCCGGCCCGGTGCTGGAGGCGCGGCTGCTGCGCCAGGCGCCGGTCGACCGGGCGCGCGTCGAGGTCTACGAGCTTCGCGTCCTGCCCGGCCGCCCACGCCGCGCCGACCCGCACCCGCCCGGCGTCACCGAGCAGCTGCTCGTCCACACCGGGCGCCTGAGGGTCGGGCCGGAGCAGGAGCCCGTCGAGCTCGGCCCGGGCGACTTCGTGGCCTTCGACGGGTCGGTCGCGCACGTGTACGAGGCGCTCGACGGCGAGCCCGTCTCCGCCACCCTCGTGATGACCTCGGAGACCTGAAGGGGAGGACCACCGGCGCCCAGCGGCGAACTGACCACGCGTGCGGGCGGTGTTCTTCCTCTACCTCTGCGTGATCGTCGCCGGGATCGTCTTCTACACGATCGTCGGCCTAACGGGCTGATGCGGACGCTGCGCGACCACAGCCTGTCGCTGTTCTTCCTCGCCATCTTCGTCGCCGCGCTGATCGGCCAGTCGATCGCCGGGCACGCCGAGTTCAACAACGACGCGATCGCGCACTCGAGCGAGACGCTGTCGTACTGGAGCTACGTCGTCTCGCCCGACTTCGGGCAGGCGGTAATGGAGAACTGGCAGTCCGAGTACCTCCAGTTCACGCTCTACATATTCGCCACGGTCTGGTTCGTCCAGAAGGGCTCGCCCGAGTCGAAGAAGGTCGACGAGGTTGGCACGCAGTCGGACGCCGACCAGAAGATCGGCGAGTACGCGACGGCCGACTCGCCGAAGTGGGCCCGTGCGCGCGGCTTCAAGCTGTTCGTCTACTCCCACTCGCTGCTGCTCGTGATGGGGTCGATCTGGATCGGCTCGTGGCTCGCGCAGTCCCTGACCGGCTGGCGGATGTACAACGAGACACAGCTCGAGCACGGCGAGACGACGCTGAGCTGGGTCCAGTACCTCGGCGCCGCGGACTTCTGGCAGACCACGCTGCAGAACTGGCAGTCGGAGTTCCTCGCCGTCGGCTCGATGGTCGTGCTGAGCATCTACCTGCGTCAGCGCGGCTCGCCCGAGTCCAAGCCGGTCGGCACGCCGCACAAGGCGACCGGCGTCGAGGCGTAGAGCGGCGTCCAACCGCGCGGCGCGCGGGCGGGCATGATACGCGGATCGATGAAGCCTCCTCCGTTCGCGTATCACCGCCCGAGGACGAGAGCGGCGGTCGACCGGTTGCTCGCCGAGCACGGCCACGAAGCCAAGATCCTCGCGGGCGGACAGAGCCTCATCCCGATCCTGAACATGCGCCTGAGCGCGCCCGCCCACGTGATCGACATCAACGCGCTCGAGGACGAGCCGTCCCAGCCGGTCCTCGCGGACGGGGTGGTCCGCTTCGGCCCGCTCGTCCGCCAGGCGGCCGTGGAGCGGTGGCCCGAGCTCGCGACCCACGCCCCCGCGCTCCAAGAGGCGATCGCGTACACGGCCCACCCGGCGATCCGCAGTCGCGGGACGGTCGTGGGGAGCATCGCCCACGCCGATCCGGCGGCCGAGCTGCCGGCGGTCCTGCACGCGCTCGACGGCGAGGTCAAGGCGCGCAGTGTCGACGGCACGCGCTCGATCCCGGCGCGCGAGTTCTTCGTCGGCGCGCTCGAGACCGCCCTGAGGCCGAACGAGTGGCTCGAGGAGGCCTCGCTGCCGGCGCTGCGCGACGGCACCGGATACGCGGTCGAGGAGTTCGCCTACCGGCACGGCGACTACGCGATCTGCGGCGTCGTCGCCGTCGCGAAACGGTCCGGTGAAGTGACGCTCGTCCACTTCGGCGTCTCGCCGCTCGCGATCCGGACAGAGGTCCCGGACGGGCGCCCCGAGACGATCCGCGAGGCCCTCGCCGACGTCGAGATGAACGAGGACCTCCACGCCACCGCGGCGTACCGTCGCCGGCTCGCGGAGGTGCTCGGTGCGCGGGCGGCGGCGCGAGCGGCGGAGGCGGCACGATGATGCGCGTCGCGCTGACCGTCAACGGCGTCCGCCGCGAGGTCGAGGTCGAGCCGCGCAAGCTCCTCTCGGACGTGCTGCGCCAGGACCTCGGCCTGACCGGGACGCACGTCGGCTGCGAGCACGGCGTCTGCGGCTGCTGCACCGTGCTGGTCGACGGCGAGCCGGCCCGGGCGTGCCTGATGCTGGCGGCGACCGCCGACGGGAGCGAGATCCGCACGGTCGAAGGCCTCGCGGATCCGGACGGCACGCTGCACCCGCTGCAGGAGGCCTTCCAGCGCCACCACGGGCTCCAGTGCGGCTTCTGCACGCCCGGCTTCCTGATGCTCGCCTCGACGGTCTACCGCGACGCGCCCGGGATGAGCGACGAGGAGATCCGGAGCGCGCTCGGCGGTCAGCTCTGCCGCTGCACGGGCTACGTCGGCATCGTCAACGCCGTCCGCGCCGCGGCGGCGATCGAGGACGAACGCACATGAGCTTCGGCGAGCGCGTCGAGCGGCGGGAGGACAAGCGGCTGCTGACCGGCAGCGGCCGCTACACCGACGACTTCGCGCCGCACGCCGCGCACGCGGCGTTCGTCCGCTCCGACTACGCGCACGCGCGGATCGTCGACATCGACGTGTCCGGCGCCCTGAGCGTCGACGGCGTCCACGCCGTCTACACGTACGAGGACCTGCAGGGGCGGTTCGCGGAGCCGCTGCCGCTGATCATCCCGCACGAGGCGATCTCCGACGGGCGCACGCAGTACGCGCTCGTGCGGGACGAGGTCCGCCACATCGGCGAGATCATCGCGATGGTCGTGGCCCGCGACCGCTACGTCGCCGAGGACGCGGCCGGCGCCATCCGCGTCGAGTACGAGCCGCTGCCGGTCGTGATCGACCTCGCGCGCGCGGCCGCGGACGACACACCGCTCGTCCACCAAGACCGGCCGGACAACGTCGTCGGGCGGGTCGCCGAGCAGCACGGCGACGTCGACGCCGGACTCGCCGCCGCCGATCACGTCTTCCACTGGCACTTCGACATCCAGCGCAGCGCCTCGATGCCGCTGGAGGGCCGCGCGATCGTCGCGCGGTTCGACGAGGAGGGCGCGCTGCTGATGTACGACTCCACGCAGGCCCCGACCGGCGTCCGCGCTGGGCTCAGCCTGCTGTTCGGCCTCAGCCTCGAGCAGGTGCAGGTCGTCGCGCCGGACGTCGGCGGCGGGTTCGGGGTCAAGGTCATCCAGTTCTATCCCGAGGAGGTCCTCGTCCCGCTGGCCGCCCACCGGCTCGGGATGCCGGTCAAGTGGACCGAGGACCGGCGCGAGCACTTCATCGGCTCGACCCAGGAGCGCAGGCAGCTCCACGACGTCACGGTCGGCCTGAGCAAGGACGGCCGGATCCTCGCGCTGGAGACGAGCTTCCTGCACGACAGCGGCGCCTACTGCCCGTACGGGCTCATCATCCCGGTCATCACCGCCGCGCAGCTCCCGGGCCCCTACAAGCTCGAGAACTACCGGTACGACTTCACGGCGCTGTTCACGAACACGGTGCCGACGTCGCCCTACCGGGGCGCCGGCCGCCCGCACGCCGCGTTCGTGATGGAGCGCGTGATGGACCGCGCCGCCGCCGAGCTCGGCCTCGACCGGGCCGAGATCCGGCGCCGCAACCTCATCCAGCCCGACGAGTTCCCCTACGACGTCGGCGTTACGTACCAGGACGGCGGCCCGACGGTGTACGACTCGGGCGACTACCCGGGCGGCCTCGAGCTCCTCCTGCACGAGGTCGGCTACGACGGGTTCGACGCGCAGCGGGAGGCCGCACGATCGGAGGGGCGCTCGATCGGGCTGGGGTTCGCCTGCTACGTGGAAGGGACCGGCATCGGCCCGTACGAGGGCGCTGCGGTCGACGTGATGATCGACGGGTCGGTGACCGTCTCGACGGGCCTCTCGAGCCAGGGGCAGGGCCACGAGACGATCTTCGCCCAGATCGTCGCGGATGACCTAGGCGTGCCGGTGGAGCAGATCCGGGTGCGGACCGGCGACACACGCAGATTCGGCTGGGGCGTGGGCACGTTCGCGAGCCGCACGGCGGTGGTCGCGGGCAACGCGGTCAAGAAGGCGTCCGTCCAGGTACGCCGGCAGGCGGCGGAGCTTGCGGGCCGGATGCTCGAGGCCGACCCCGAGGACCTCGAGTTCGCCGACGGCGAGGTGCGCGTCGTCGGCTCGCCGGGCAGCGGGCTGCGCCTCGGCCAGCTCTCCGCGATCGCCAACCCGCTGCGATACGCCTACGGCACCGAGTCGGCGGAGGCGGCCCGCCTCACCCGGCTCGCCTACGCGTCACAGGATGCCCCGCTCCCGGACGGGGCGACGCCCGGCCTCAACGCGATCGAGTACTACAGCCCGAAGTCCGGCGTCTTCGGCTACGGCATGCACGCCGCCGTCGTCGACGTCGACCCCGACTCGTGCGAGGTCCGCATCCTGCGCTACGTCGTCGTGCACGACTGCGGCCGCATCATCAACCCCACGATCGTCGAGGGCCAGGTCTACGGCGGCTACGCACAGGGCCTCGGCGGGGCGCTGTACGAGCGGATCGCCTACGACGAGAACGGGCAGCTGCTGAACGCGAGCTTCATGGACTTCCTGATGCCGTACGCGACGGAGGTCCCCGAGCCGGAGCTGCACCACACCGAGACGCCGTCCCCCAACAACGAGCTCGGCGTCAAGGGCGTCGGGGAGGCCGGGACGATCCCGGTCGCCGCCGCCATCGCCAACGCGATCTCCGACGCGATCGGGATGCCGCTCGACCGCATGCCGATCTCGGCGTCGCAGCTCTTCGAGCTGATGCACACGTGACGGGCGTCCGCATCGGCATCGACACGGGCGGGACGTTCACGGACGTCGTGTCGATCGATCCCGCAGGGCGCGTCTTCAGCACGAAGGTGCCCTCCTCCCCGAGCGACCCCTCGTCCGCGTTCATGCGGGCGATCGAGAAGACCGGCGCGGACGCGATCGCAGATGTCGCGCACGGGACGACGGTCGCGACCAACGCGCTGCTGGAGGACGACTTCAGCGGTCTCGGCTTCATCACCACGAAGGGCTTCCGGGAGCTGCTCGAGATCGGACGGCAGAGCGTCCCCGACAGCTACGGCAACTCGTACTTCTGGGTCAAGCCCGATCGCATCGTCCCGCTGCACCTGGTCCGGGAGGTCGACGAGCGCGTCGACGCGTCCGGCACACCGCTCCGCGACTTCGACGAGGACGGCGCCCGCGAGGTCGCGCGGTGGTTCCGGGAACGGGGCGTCGCGTGCATCGGCGTCTGCTTCCTGCACGCGTACATGAACCCGGTCCACGAGCGGCGCATGCGGGAGGTGCTCGCCGAGGAGCACCCGGGCTGCGCGGTCTCCCTCAGCTCCGACGTGCTGAGCGAGTACCGCGAGTACGAGCGCGCGGTCACCACGCTGGTCGACGCGTTCGTCAAGCCGCGCGTCGCCGCGTACGCGCGCTCGATCCAGGACCGCCTCGACGGCCTGCCCTTCTACATCATGAACAGCAACGGCGGCGTGATCGCGGGCAGTGAGGTGCACCGCAAGCCGATCACGACGATCCTCTCGGGCCCCGCGGCCGGCACGCTGGGCGCCGCGCTGGTCGCGCACCAGGCCGGGTTTCGGCACGTGATCACGCTCGACGCCGGCGGGACCTCGACCGACGTCGCGGTCGTCAGCGACGGCGAGCCGAGCGTCACCACCGAGAGCTCGGTGGGGCGGTTCGCGGTCAAGGTGCCGATGGTCGACGTCGTCACGGTCGGGACCGGCGGCGGCTCGATCGCGTGGGTGTCGCCCGAGGGGACGCTGAAGGTCGGGCCGCGGTCGGCCGGGGCGAGCCCAGGCCCCGCCTGCTACGGCCAGGGCGGCACCGAGCCGACGGCGACGGACGCCTTCCTGCTGCTGGGGCACATCCCCGAGCACTTGCTCGGAGGCGAGATCCCACTCGACCGGGCGGCCGCCCGCGCGGCGTACGAGCGGCTGGCCGACGCCGCCGGCTTGGAGCCCGAGCGGTGCGCCGCCGGGGTGCTCGAGATCTCGGCCTGGAACCAGGCGAACGCGATCCGCCAGGTCACCGTGAAGCGCGGGCTCGATGTCCGCGACTTCGACCTCTGCGCCTTCGGCGGCTCGGGCCCGCTCGCCGCCTGCCGGCTGATCGACGTCCTCTCGCTGCGCACGGTCTTCGTCCCGCGGGACCCCGGGAACCTCAGCGCGTTCGGGCTACTGGCAACGGACCTGCGGACCGACCACGTCCAGACGCTGGTCCGCCGGCACGACCAGCTCGACGCCGGCGAGCTTGCGGCCGCGTTCGCGCGGCTCGAGGCGGACGCGCGCGAGGTGCTGGCGCGGCAGGGGCACGAGCCGGACGCGTTGGTGCGGACCGCCGACCTGCGCTACTTCGGCCAGGCCTTCGAGATCCGCGTCCCCGCCGCGGGCTCGGTCGAGGAGGTCGAGGCCGGCTTCCACGACGCGCACGAGCGCTCGTACGGCTACTGCTATCGCGACGATCCCGGGCAGGTCGTGGAGTGGGTGAACCTGCGGGTGACCGGCGTGGGCGCCATCCCGCGGCCGGATCTGGAGCCGATGGACGCCGGTGATGGCGATCCGCGGCGGGCGCTCGACGGGAGCCGGCCGCTGTTCGTGGGAGACCGCTGGCACGAGGCGCCGGTGTACCGGCGCGAAGAGCTGCGCCCCGGCGACACACTGACCGGCCCGGCGGTGATCCAGGAGTTCGGGTCCACGCTGCCGATCCATCCGGGTTTCACGGCCCGCGTCGACGAGCTCGGGAACGTGGTGGTGCGCAAGTGATCGACCCTGTGCTGATCGAGATCGTGCAGGGCACGCTGGCGTCGATCGAGGCGGAGGTCGAGGAGGCGATCGGGCGTACGGCGCGCTCGCCGATGATCCGCGACCAGCACGACTTCCGCGCCGGGATCCACGACCGCAGGCTGCGCAAGCTGACCGGGCGCTCGTACTCCGCGCTCGTGCATCCGGTCGTGCGGGACTTCCCGCTCGAGACGATGCGCACCGGCGACGTCTTCTTCCACAACGACGTCTACCTCTCCGAGGGCGGGATCGGGCACCTGCCGGATCTCTGCGTCACGGTCCCGGTGTTCCACGAGGGCGACGTCGTCGCGTTCGTCCAGGCGTTCGGCCACCACGACGACATCGGCGGCTCGGTCCCGGGGTCGATGCCGAGCGACGCGACCTCGGCCTACCAGGAGGGCCTGATGGTGCCGCCGGTCAAGCTCTTCGACGCCGGCGTGCCCAACGAGGCCGTCATCCGGATCATCGCCCGCAACTCGCGCATGCCCGAGAGCCTGGCCGGCGACATCGACGCCGAATGCGCAGCGACCCGGATGGGCGCGCGCCGGGTAGAGGAGCTGTTCGCCCGCTACGGGCGGGAGGCCGTCGAGGCGTGCTTCGACGCGATCCTCGCGAGCACCACGGAGACGTTCCGCCGCGAGGTGCTCGCGAAGATCCCGGACGGGACCTACAGCTGGGAGGACTTCGCCGAGCACGACGGCGTCGACCCGCCGCGTCTGCACACGCAGCACATCACGCTCACCAAGGCCGACGAGAAGCTCGTGATCGACTTCACCGGCACCGGCCCGCAGGCCAAGGGACCGATCAACCACGCCGGCGACTACGCCGACGGCAACTTCCTCAAGAAGTGGCTCGCCCCGATCCTGCGCAACCTCGCCGACACGCCCGAGCGGATGGCGGAGCTCGACGTCAACGAGGGCGTCGTCGAGCTCATCGACATGCGCTTCCCCGGTCCCGGGACGCTGTTGACGCCCGTCTTCCCGGCGCCGACCAACGCGCGCACGTTCGTGATCCTGCGGATGCTCGGCGTGTTTGCAGGCGCGCTCGCGCAGGCGGTCGGGGGCAGGATGCCGGCCGACCAGGAGACGATTCGCTACACGGGCATCACGGGCCGGGACGCCAGCGGCGAGTGGTACCTGTACCGCGAGATCCTCGGCGGCGGTTCGGGCGGGCGCCACTACGCCGACGGCTCCGACACGATCCACATCGTCCCCGACTCGAAGAACCTCCCTGTCGAGTTCGTCGAGTCGCGCTACCCGGTGCTGGTCGAGCACCTCGGCCTGCGGGTCGACTCCGGAGGTCCT
This sequence comes from Actinomycetota bacterium, assembly GCA_046744275.1. Classification (GTDB taxonomy): domain Bacteria; phylum Actinomycetota; class Thermoleophilia; order Solirubrobacterales; family Solirubrobacteraceae; genus DASSUW01. Next base: position 823 of record JBKOYW010000453.1, on the reverse strand, counting down.
GGCGAGTTCCGCGGGGGCCTCGGCTACCGCAAGGACATCCGCGTGCTCGAGGACGCCAGCTTCATGTCGGTCGCCGACCGCTCGATCCTGGCGTGCTGGGGCGTCAACGGAGGCAAGGCCGGACTGCCGTTCCAGGTGACGATCGACCCTGGCGGCCCGCGGGAGCGGGTGCTCCCCGGCCTCTGCAACGACGAGCCGATCGCGGCCGGGGAGATCGTTCGCATCGAGACCACCGGCGGCGGCGGCTGGGGCGATCCGCTCGACCGCGACCCGGAGCGGGTCGCGCTCGACGTACTCCAGGGGAAGGTGTCCCGCGAGGCGGGGGAGCGCGACTACGGGGTCGTGCTCGGCGACGACGACGCGACGCGCCGGCTTCGCGAGGAGATGCGCGCGCGTCGTGGAGAGCCGGCGTTCTTCGACCGCGGCCCCGGGTACGAGCGGCTGGCTAGAACGCGCTCGTGAGCGCCAGCGGGTAGACCGGGCCGGAGCCGCGGCGGCGGAGCTGGCCGGCGATCATCGCCAGCGTCCAGCCGCTGAAGCGGACGTCGTCGACGAGCAGGCACGGGCCGGTGGGCACGTCCCCGTTGATCGCGAACGCGCCGCGCACGTTGGCGACCTGTTGGGCGGAGTTGGCCATCTCGCGCTGCGGCGGGCCGTCGGCGCGGCGCTCGACGGCGTCCGCGTACGGGAGGCCGAGCGTCGCGGCGAGGCGGCGCGCGAAGTCCGGCACCAGCTCGCCCGAGCGGTGCGAGGGGACCGCCGTCACCCACTCGGCGCCGGTGCGCCACGCGCGCACGACCTCGGCGGCGGCGTAGACCAGCTC
>JBKOYW010000342.1:0-4476 GCA_046744275.1 Actinomycetota bacterium | reverse complement strand
GGGCGAGTCTATGCCGAGTGCCATGCCCTCGCGAAGGCGCGCGGCGCGGGCCCGGACAGCTTCGCCGGCGCCGCCGGCGCCGGCGACCTCGTCGCGACCGTGCTCGCATCGCACAGCCGCAATCGCCGCGCGGGCGAGCTGCTCGCCCAGGGCGTGGCGGCCGGCGAGATCAGCACCGCGCTCGGCCAGACCGCCGAGGCCGTCGACTGCGTGCCGCTGCTCGCGGCGCGCGTCCGCGACGCCGGCGTCGACGCGCCGGTGCTCGGCTCGCTCGCCGGCCTGATCGAGGGCCGCGTGGAGCCCGCGCGCTTCACGTCGTCGCTCACGGCGCCCAAGAAGAAGAAGGCCAAGGCGGCGGCCTGAGGCGGGATGTAGTGTCCGTGCGAGATGGAGGCCGCATCCGACAAGGCCCAGCTCGACGCGGCCTTCACGGAGCTCTATCGCGCCCATCTGCGCGACGTGTACTCGTACTCCTACTACCGGGTCGGCAACCACCACGACGCCGAGGACCTCACGGAGCAGACGTTCCTGCAGGCGTACCGGCACTTCGAGCGTGCGCAGCGCGAGTCGCAGGGCCGGCCGCTGCGCCCGTGGCTGATCCGCATCGCGCACAACCTGGCGGCGAACTACTACCGCGACCGCTCGCGCCGCCCGCAGACCACGATCGACGACGCGGGCGCGCTCCCGGAGCTGCACACGACCGAGGGGCTCGTGGAGGACCGCGAGGACCTCAACCGGATCCTCGCGTGCATCCAGCAGCTTCCGGACGACCGCCGCGAGGCGCTGATCATGCGCTTCGCGCTGGGGATGGACAACCGCGAGATCGCGCGAGCGCTGGGGCGCACCGACGGGGCGACCAAGGTGCTGCTGCACCGGGCGATCCGGCAGCTCGAGGAACTGGTCAAGGCCGAGGCGGGTACTGAGGCGATATGAGCGACACGTGGGACTTCGAGACCCGGCTGCGCCAGGCGCTGACGCCGGTCGATCCGCCCGAGGATCTGGAGCTGCGGCTCCAGACCACGCTTGGCTCGCTGGTCGAGCTGGCGGCCGACGAGCTCGAGGCATGGGAGCTGCGGGCCATGAAGGACCCGCGCAACTGGCCGCGGGCCGCGCTCGGCCCCGCCGCAGCCGTCGTGATCGGGACCGGCGCCGCCGCCGGCCTCGTGGTGCTGCGCACCCGCTCACGCCGCCACAAGCGCCGCGCCGCGGCGCACGGCGCGATCGATCTCGCGGAGCGCACGATCCGCGACGCCGCGCGCGAGGCGCTCCGCGTCTTCCAAGACGTGGCGCGCTGACGTGTGATCCGAATCGCAGCCTGATACGAAGTAAGGGTCCTATGGGGCTCGATCTGCGTTCCCTGGCCGATGAGGACGTGATGCAACTGGTGCGTCGCGGCGACGCGCGGGCCTTCGAGGTGATCTACGAGCGCCACTCGGGAGCGGCGTTCTCGCTCGCCTACCGGATGATGGGCACGCGCTCGGGCGCCGAGGACGTGACGCAGGACGCGTTCCTCTCGATGTGGCGGTCGGGCGCGCGCTACGACCGCGCCCGTGGATCGGTGCGCACGTGGGTGCTCGGCATCGTCCACCACCGGGCGATCGACGCGCTGCGCCGCGCGACCGTGCACGACCGCCGGCGCGCGGGCGACGAGGGCATCGAGGAGCGCTTCGAGGCGCGCGAGCGGACCGACGTCGAAGCGGCACGGCGCGAGGACGCGGGTGCCGTGCGCGGCGCGCTCTCATCGCTCCCGGCCGACCAGTCGCAGGTGATCGAGCTCGCCTACTTCGGCGGCTTCACGCACACTGAGATCGCCGACATGCTGGACGCGCCGGTCGGCACGATCAAGGGACGGATGCGGCTGGGGTTGAAGAAGATGCGGGCGCAGCTCGGAGAGGGTCAGGTGGCGGTATGAACGATCACGCGCGCTGGGCGGACACGGCGGGCGCCTACGTCCTCGGCGCCATGGCGACCGCGGAGCGGGACGAGTTCGAGGCCCACCTGGCGACGTGCGCCGTCTGCCAGGAGGAGGTCGACGAGCTGCGGCCGGCCGCCGAGGCGCTGCCGATGGCCTCACCCCCGATGCTGCCGCCGAAGGAGCTCAAGGACCGGATCATGGCCGAGGTCGAGCGCGAGGCCGCACTGCTCGGCGCCGCGGGCGCGGGCGCCGATCGTCCCGAGCGCACCGAGCGCCGGCGTCGGCGAGCGTCGTGGCTCAGCGGCTGGCGGCTCGCGCCGGTCGCGGCCGCGCTGCTGATCGCCGGCGTGCTCGCCGGGGTGGCCCTGAGCGGGCCGGACTCGCGCACGATCACCGCGAACGTCGACGCGCCGGGCGCGACCGCCGAGATCCAGGTCGAGGGCGACAGCGCCAAGCTCGTCGCGCAGGACCTGCCCGCCCCGCCCGAGGGGCGCGTCTACGAGGTCTGGCTCATGCCCGAGGGATCCGACAAGCCCGAGCCCACGGACGTGCTGTTCACGCCGCGCGGCGACGGGTCCGCCGAGGCGGCGATCCCGTCGGTGGATGGCGTCCGGCAGGTCCTGGTCACCGACGAGCCGGGCCGCGGCGGGTCCGACGAGCCGACCGGCGAGCTGCTGATCAGCGCCAACGTCTCCTAAAGAGGCTCCATAGGAAGGGTTGGTAGCGTCAAGCCGAGAGATGGCCGTCTGCTACCGCCACCCCGGCCGCGAGACGGGCGTCTCCTGCTCGAACTGCGGCAAGCCGATCTGCCCCGACTGCATGACCGCGACGCCGGTGGGCATGCGCTGCCCGGACTGCTCGCGGCAGAAGACGCCGGTCAAGACGCTGCGCAACGTCTACGCGCAGCCGACCGTGACGTACATCCTGATCGGCATCTGCGTGCTCCTCTACGTCGGCACGCTCGCCGCGGGCGGCAACACCAGCTCCGTCTACATCGACCTCGGCACGATCGGGATCGCGACGCTCGACGGCCAGCCGATCGGCGTCGCCGAGGGCGAGTACTGGCGGCTGATCACGGGCGGCTTCCTGCACGACCCGGACAACATCCTCCACATCGCGTTCAACATGTACATCCTGTACTGGCTCGGCACGATGCTCGAGCCGGCGCTGGGCCATGTGCGCTTCACGGCGCTGTACTTCGCATCGCTCCTGGCCGGCTCGTTCGGGGCGATCGTGGCGAAGCCGACGGGGCTCACGGTCGGCGCCTCCGGCGCGGTCTTCGGGCTGATGGCCGCCGCGTTCGTGTTCCAGCGCGCACGCGGGATCGATCCCTGGCGATCGGGCCTCGGGCCGGTGATCCTCCTCAACCTCGCGCTGCCGTTCGTCTTCCCGGGCCTCAACATCTCGATCGGCGGCCACGTCGGCGGCCTGATCGGCGGCGCGATCGCGGCGCTGGCGATCGAACGGCTGGGCGCGTTGCGCCGCGGCGACCTGCTGCCCGTGCTCGCCTGCACAGCCGTCGGCGCGATCGCGGTGATCGGCGCGATCGTGGTCAGCACGTCCGAGGCCACCAGCCTCGGCTTCTAGAGCACGACCTCGTGCACCGGCCCCGGCGCGTCCGGGAGCCGGTCCGGGTGCAGGATGTGGCCGAGCAGCTCGAGGCCCTCGACCAGCCGCGGGCCGGGCCGCGAGAAGAGTCCGGCGGCGTCGACCGCGACGACGCGTCGGGCGCCGAGCGAGGCAAGCTCGTCGGCGTAGGTCTCGGCCTCCTCGAGCGCGCGCTCGGCGTCGTAGCCGCACGGCATCACGACTACCACCTCGGGCTCCGCCGCGCGCACCTCGTCCCAGCTGCGCTGCTCCGAGTGCTCGCCCGGCATGCCGAGCACGTCGACGCCGCCCGCGTAATCGATCAGCTGCGGCGTCCAGTGGCCGGCGACGAACACGGGGTCGAGCCACTCGAGCGCGGCGACCGACACCGGCTCGGCGGCGCGGACCGCGAGCCGCACGCGATCGATCCGCGAGGCGGCGTCCTGCACGAGCTCGACCCCGGCGTCCTTGGCGTCGGTCGCCTGGGCGAGCGTGCGTACGTCGCCGAGCACCTCGCCGAGCGTGTGCGGGTCGAGCGAGACCACGCGCGGCTGGGAGTCGAGCCGCTCGGCGATCGCCCGCACGTCCTCGTAGGAGACCGCGCAGACGGCGCACAGCGCCTGCGTGACGATCAGGTCCGGCTGCAGCCGCCGCAGGGCGTCCTCGTCGAGCTCGTAGATCGAGCGGCCCTGCTCGGTCAGCGCGCGCACGGCGCGGTCGATCTCGTCCGGCGGCAGGCCGGGGCCGATCACGTCGCGCGTGACCTTGGGCAGATCGAGCGCCTCCGGCGGGTGGTCGCACTCGTGGGTCACGGCGGTAACCTCGTCCCCGACGCCGAGGGCGAACAGCATCTCGGTGGCAGAGGGCACGAGCGAGACGATCCGCATGGCTGGAGAGGATATGGACGAGCTCGCCGGCGGCTCGAGTTGTGAAGCCCTCGTCACGGCACTGACAGATTCCCGTTGCGGTCAGGA
>JBKOYW010000295.1:0-6568 GCA_046744275.1 Actinomycetota bacterium | reverse complement strand
GTGATGCGCTGGACGTAGCCGTCGCCGCCGGCGTCCAGCTGGATGTCGAGGTCGTGGGTGAGCGCCGTGCGCATGAAGTGCCCGCCGGCGAACTGGAGCGACGGGATCGTCTCGGCGTAGCGGCGCCGGCGCTCCCGGTAGCAGAGCTGCGTGCGGTCGACCTCGACCAGCACGGCGTCGGCGGCGCGCTCGCGCTCGAGCTGCTCCGCCGAGCGCGCGGGCTCCATGTCGCGCGCGACGACGAACGTCACGACCACGATCAGCCCGAGGAGGACGAGCCGTCCATCCACGGGAACGACTCTAGGGGGTCAGGGCGCGCTCGGCCGGATCGCCCGCGACCGCGCGGGCGAGCAGGGTGTGCAGGGTCTCGCGCTCCTCGGCGCTCAGCGGACCGAGCACCTCGTCCTCGACGCCGTCGAGTGGCCGGAACCACGCTCACCATGGTCGGCCTGGCCGGGCTCACGCAGGCCGGCGAGCACGCGGCCTACGCCCCGGTCGTGCTCGGATCGTTCGTCGCGCTCGGGGTCAGCGGAGGGCTGTCGATGCTGCCGCTGCTGACGTTCGCCACCTCCGAGGTGCCGGAGCGCGACGCGGGACTCGCGTCGGGCATCGTGAACGTCTCGATGCAGGTGGCCGCCGCCCTCGGGATCGCGATGAGATCCCGGCGGTCGAGGCCGCCCGTGCGTAGGATCGCCGCCATGAGCGAGCCGACGAAGTTCCTGCTGGGCGAGGAGCAGATCCCCAGCCACTGGATCAACCTGCTGCCTGACCTCCCGGGCGAGCCCCTGCCGCCGCTCAGCCCGGCCACCGGCCAGCCGGCCGGGCCTGACGATCTCACGCCGATCTTCCCGATGGGGCTGATCGCGCAGGAGGTCTCGCCGGAGCCCGAGATCGAGATCCCGACCGAGGTGCGCGAGGCGTACGGACTCTGGCGCCCCACGCCGCTGTACCGGGCGCGGCGGCTGGAGAAGGCGCTCGGGACGTCGGCGCGGATCTACTACAAGTACGAGGGCGTCTCGCCGTCCGGCTCGCACAAGCCCAACACGGCGGTGCCGCAGGCGTACGAGAACGCCAAGGCGGGAGTGAAGAAGCTCTCGACCGAGACGGGCGCCGGGCAGTGGGGATCGTCGCTCGCGTTCGCGTGCTCGCTGTTCGGGCTCGACTGCGAGGTCTTCATGGTCGGCTCGAGCTACGACCAGAAGCCGTACCGGCGCTCGATGATGGAGGCGTGGGGCGCGACCGTGCACCGCTCCCCCTCCGACCGCACTCAGTCGGGCCGCGGGCAGGCGCAGCACCCGACCGGCTCGCTGGGGATCGCGATCTCCGAGGCGGTCGAGGTCGCCGCGCAGGACCCCGACTGCAACTACTCGCTCGGGTCGGTGCTCAACCACGTGCTGCTGCACCAGACCGTGATCGGCCAGGAGGCCATCCTGCAGATGGAGTTGGCCGGCGAGCAGCCGGACGTCGTCGTCGGCTGCGTCGGCGGCGGCTCGAACTTCGCCGGCCTCGCGTTCCCGTTCCTGCGCGCAGGGTCGAGCGCCCGCTTCGTGGCCGCCGAGCCGGCCGCGTGCCCGACGCTCACCCGCGGCGTCTACCGCTACGACTTCGGCGACACCGCCGGGCTGACGCCGCTGATGCCGATGTTCACGCTCGGGCACGACTTCGTGCCGCCGCCCGTGCACGCCGGCGGCCTGCGCTACCACGGCGACGCGCCGATGCTATGCGGGCTCGTGAAGGCGGGCCAGATCGAGGCGCGCGCGTACAAGCAGAACGAGACGTTCGAAGCCGCCGTCCGCTTCGCTCGCAGCGAGGGGATCATCCCGGCGCCCGAGCCCGCCCATGCGATCCGCGCGGTGATCGAGGAGGTCGAGCGCGGCGACGCCGGGGTGATCCTGTTCGGCCTCTGCGGCCACGGCAACTTCGACCTCGCGGCCTACGACGCCTTCCTGTCCGGCAGCCTCGAGGACCCGGAGTTCTCCGAGGCCGACATGGAGGCAGCGCTGGCCCGGCTGCCGGAGGCGCCCGCGATCGCCTAGAGCCCCGCGAGGCGCAGCTGCTGGAACGCGACCTCGAGCTGCTGCGGCGTCACGCGCAGCGGGCCGTCCGACTCGTCGGCCGCGACCAGCGCAGCGCGCCGCAGCAGCTCGCGGATGAAGGCCGGGCTCACCCCGTCGAGCTCCGCGATCAGCGGCTCGGCGCCGGTGCGCCCTCGTCCTCGTGGAAGTAGCGCGAGCCCAGCTCGAGGATCCGGCCCCGGTACACGTTGTGCTCGCGCATCAGCGCCCACAGCTCGGCGACCACCGCCTCGCCGCGCTCGCGCTCGACGGCCATGACCTCGAGCCCGAGCGTCTCCTCCATGCCGCGGTCCACAGACTTGAGCATCACGACGAGCGGGCCGGACGCCTCGCGCACGAGCCAGAAGCCGGACTGCACGCACGAGATGCTCTCGTGCTCGGCCAGCGGCACGGTCACGTGCTCGACGGCGCCTGGCTGGAGCCGATTGAGCCACTCCTGTCCGCCCACCAGCTGGGACAGCCCCGCGCGGTAGCCCTGCATGACCGGCAGGCCGACGACCTCGGGCTCCACGGCACGGGATCCTGCCAGAGCGTTCAGCGCGCGTCGTGGAAGATGATCCCGAGCGCTGTCCGGCTCCCGCTCGTGACTGTGCTCAGGCCGTGCCGCAGCCCGACCCGGTGGTAGCCGCGCTTGCCGGCATTGGGACGCTCGCGCGTCGGGAAGATCACGAACGCGCCGCGCGGCGGGGTCAGCACGTGCGCGCGGCTCTGCGCGCGCGGGCGCTGTTCCATCAGCACGAACTCGCCGCCCTCGAAGTCGTCGGTGAGCACCGTCAGCACCTGGAACGGGAAGTAGACGTCGCCGTAGAGGTCCTGGTGCAGCGCGTTCCAGTCGCCCGCGCCGTAGCGCAGGATCAGCGGCGTCGGGCGGAGCTGGCCGGCCTCGTGGCAGCGCGCCAGCAGCTCCTCGTGCTCGAGCGGGAAGGCGTCGTCGGGGCCGCCGAGCAGGGCCGACCAGTGGTTGGCGACCGGCGCGAGGTGCCGGTAGAACGCGCCGCGTAGGTCGGCGATGGCGGCAGGCAGCGGGTGGTCGAAGTAGCGGTAGCGGCCGTCGCCGAATCGGTGGCGGGCCATGTCGATCGTGGAGCGGAAGCGGCCGCCGTCGAACAGTGCGGCGAGCTCCTGGGTCTCGTCGGTGTCGAGCAGCGGCTCGGTGACGGCGAAGCCGCGCTCGTCGAGCTGGGCGCGGAGGTCCTCCCACGCAAGCTCGTCGACGCGGTCCTCGAGGGTGGTGTGAGTCAGCATCACCCGTGAAACGCCGCAGGCGGCCGCCGTGTGAGAACTTCCCGGGCATGGCAGGGTCCGAGCACACGACCGTGAACGCCGGTGGGCGCGAGCTGCGCGTGTCCAGCCCGGATCGCGTGATCTTCCCGGAGACCGAGGACTCGGCCGCGGTGACGAAGCTCGATGTCGTCGAGTACTACCTCGCGGTCGGGGACGGCATCCTGCGCGCGCTCGCCAACCGGCCGACGACGCTCGAGCGCTGGCCGAAGGGCGTGCACCCGGGCATCGTCCTGTCCACGCGCGAGCAGCGCGGCGGCGACGCCTTCTACCAGAAGCGCATCCCGCGTGGAGCGCCCGACTACGTGGAGACCGCGAGGATCCAGTTCCCGTCCGGTCGCCACGCGGACGAGGTCTGCCCGACGGAGGTGGCCGTCGTCGGATGGGCGGCGCAGATGGGGACGCTCACGTTCCATCCGTGGCCGGTCCGCCGCGACGACGTCGACCATCCGGACGAGCTGCGCATCGACCTCGACCCGCAGCCCGGCACGGACTTCGCCGACGCGGTGCGCGTCGCCGCCGAGGCGCGCGTGCTCCTGGACGAGCTCGGCTACACGGGCTTCCCGAAGACGTCGGGGGGCCGCGGCGTCCACATCTACGTCCGGATCGAGCCGCGCTGGACGTTCACCGACGTCCGCCACGCTGCGATCGCGTTCGGGCGCGAGCTCGAGCGGCGGCTCCCGGACCAGGTGACAACCAAGTGGTGGAAGGAGGAGCGCGGCGAGCGCATCTTCGTCGACTACAACCAGAACGCGCGCGACCGCACGATCGCGTCGGCGTACAGCGTGCGGCCGAAACCGGGAGCGCCGGTGTCCGCGCCGCTGACGTGGGACGAGCTGCCCGAGGTCGCGCCCGAGGACTTCACGGTCGCGACGATGCCCGCCCGCTTCGCCGATGTGGGCGACCGCCACGCGGCGATCGACGACGCCGCTCACTCGCTCCAGCCGCTCCTCGACCTCTACGAGCGCGACGGGAAGGGCGACATGCCGTACCCGCCCGACTACCCGAAGATGCCGGGCGAGCCGAAGCGCGTCCAGCCGTCGCGCGACCGCGACCGGCCGCGCTGACTACGGAGCCTGCGGCAGCTTCTTGGCGCCGCGCTTCGTCACCGGAGCGGAGGGCGGCGGCACGACGGGTCCGATGTCCCCGTCCGGCGCCTCGTCGAGGTCGACGATCACCGGCGCGTGGTCGCTCGGCCCGCTGCCCTTGCGGGCCTGCCGGTCCACCCACGCCGCCTGCACGCGGCCGGCAACCGGCCCGCTCGCCAGCACCAGGTCGATCCGCATCCCCAGGTCCTGATGGAACATCCCCGCGCGGTAGTCCCAGTAGGTGAACACCCGCTCGTCCGGCCAGCGGTCGCGCACGACGTCGCGCAGGCCGAGCGACTGCAGCTCCGCCAGCGCCGCCCGCTCGGGCGCCGTCACGTGCGTCTGGCCGAGGTAGGCGTCGGGGTCGAACACGTCGTCGTCGGTCGGGGCGATGTTCATGTCGCCGCAGACGATCGTCGCCTCCGGGCCGGCGGCGACCATCTCCTTCAGCGAGGCCAGCCACGCGAGCTTGTACCGGTAGTGATCCGAGTCCGGCACTCGCCCGTTCGGCACGTAGACCGAGACCACCCGGATCCCGTCGCAGGTGGCCGACACCGCCCGCGCCTCCGGGTTCGGGAAGCCCGGCGCGCCGGCGATTCCCGGGGTGACGTCGTCCAGCCCCGCGCGCGAGAAGATCGCCACGCCGTTCCACGCCGCCTCGCCGTGGGCCGCGACCTCGTAGCCGCGGTCGGAGAGCTCGTCCCCGAGCAGCTCGGCCAGCGCGTCGTCCGCGAGCTTGGTCTCCTGGAGGCAGACGACGTCCGGCTTCCGCTGATCCAGCCACGGCAGCAGCCGCGGCATCCGCTGCTTGATCGAGTTGACGTTCCAGGTCGCGATCCGCACCGCTCCCACGGTACCGCCGCGGGCAGGTCCCCGAGGCGCCGGCGACCGAGGTCGCCAGCGCCTCGTTACTCCCCTACTCGTAGGCGAGCGCGGCGAGGACGTCGGTCCTCGAGGCCCGCCTTGCCGGGAGCACGGCCGCAGCCATGCCCGCCAGCACCGCAATCACCGCGACCGCAACGAGGGCGCCCGTCGGGATCACGAACTCCAGCCCGTACTCGCCGAGCGCCGCGACCGCGGCGAAGGCGATGCCGAGCCCGACACCGATGCCGGGCAGCGCGCCCATGAGCGCGGTGATCACGCTCTCGTGGCGCACCATCCGGCGCAGCTGGCGGCGGGACATGCCCATCGCCCGCAGCGTCCCCAGCTCGCGCCGGCGCTCGAACGTGGCGAGCACCAGCGTGTTCACGATCCCGAACAGGGACACGATCACGGCCAGGGCGAGCAGCACCCAGAGGATGGCCAGGATCTGGCCGATCCACTCGGTCTGCTTGGTGATGAACTGCGACTTCGAGGCGACCTCGACCTCGGGGAAGGCGGCGAGCGCCTTCTCGAGCGAGGCGACGTCGCCGCCCGCGACCAGCGTGAAGCGGTTGCGCTCGGCCGCGAACGCGCCGTCGAACGCCTCTCGCGAGATCGTGATCGGGCCGAGGCTCAGGACGTCGAGCACCGGCGACTCCTCGATCGCGCGCACGGTCAGGTCGACCTTGGCGCCCTTCGGCGAGGTGATGCTGAACGCGTCGCCCACCTTCAGGCCGTGCTCGGTCGCCCAGCCGTCGTCGACCAGTGCGCCGTCAGCGCCCAGCCCGGCGACCGCCGCCTCGTCGCCTGCCTTCAGGTCGTAGGCGAAGAGCTTTGTGATCGTGGCCGGGTCGACCGCGTTGACGCCCTCCTCCTGGCCGAACGCGAGCGCGGCGTCCTGGCGCAGGGAGCCGACCGCGGTCACACCGGGAGCGCCGGCCGCCGCCCGCTCGATGGCGGGGTCGATCGGCGACCAGCCGTCCGCCGCGGACACCACGGCGGTGGCCTGCACGCGCCGCTCCAGCGAGCCGGTCGACACGTCGTCCAGGCCCTTGGCGACCACCGTCACGGCGGTCACCAGCGCGACGCCGATCAGCAGCGCGGCAGCCGTCGCGGCCGTGCGGCCGGGATGGCGCATAGCGTTGCGGCGGGCGAGCGAGCCGGCCGAGCCGCCGAGGGCCGCGGACGGGCGCCCGACGAGACCGGTCACCGCGCGCAGGACGCGGCCCGGGAGCCGCAGGCGGCGGCCGTCGGTGTTCGCCT
>JBKOYW010000508.1:0-5892 GCA_046744275.1 Actinomycetota bacterium | reverse complement strand
GCCCGACGGTGCCCGACCGCTCGGCAACCGGCTCGGGCTCGCGCAGCGCCTCCTCCGCCTGGGCGACCACCCTCGCCTCGAGCTCCTGCGCGCGCTCGGGCGCGCGGCCGGCCCAATCGCGCAGGCGCTTGAGCTCGCGCGCCTGGGCGAAGTAGAGCAGTGACAGCACGGCCAGGCCGAGGAACGCGGCAAGCCCCACATAGGCGCCGTACTTCTCGACCTGGTCCTGGAGCGAGAACGCGAGGATCAGAACCATTGGGAGATGGAAGCCGTCGATTCTAGGAGGCCAGTCGGCCGCCAGCGGCCTCGGCGGTCTCGGAGGGTTCCTCGACAGGTGTCTCGGACGGCTCGGAGACGGTCGCGGCGGCGGCGCGCAGGGCGGCCAGCTCGGCCACCTTGGCGGCCAGCGTGGCGGCGTCGCCCTCCAGCACCAGCAGCGAGATCTCGTCGAACGTCTCCTCTACCCACGCGGGGTCGATGGCGGGGCGCGCGGCGCGCAGGATCTTGGCTGCGGGAGTCTCCTCCGGCCGCTCGTACGGGTTGAACAGCTCCTCGTGCAACTTCTCGCCCGGGCGCGGCCCGACGATCTCGATCGCGATGTCCTTGTCGGGCTCGAGCTTGGAGAAGCGGATCATGTCGCGCGCAAGATCCATGATCCGGACGGGCTCGCCCATCTCGAGCACGAAGACCTCGCCGCCGTGCGCGAGCGACCCCGAGCGGATCACGAGCTGCACCGCCTCAGGGATCGTCATGAAGAAGCGCGTCATCTCGGGGTCGGTGACCGTGACCGGCCCGCCGGCCGCGATCTGGCGGCGGAAGATCGGCACCACGGAGCCGGAGGAGCCGAGCACGTTGCCGAACCGCACGGCGGTGAACGCAGTGCCCGGATAGCGGCGGTCGGCGGCCTCGACAGCCCACTCGGCGAGCGCCTTCGAGGCGCCCATCACGGTGGCCGGGGCGACCGCCTTGTCGGTCGATACGAGCACGAACACCTTCGTGCCGATGTCGCCGGCCACGCGCGACATCACCCGGGTCGCGAGCGCGTTGTTCCGGACGGCCTCGACCGGGTTGGCCTCCATCAGGCCGACGTGCTTGTAGGCGGCGGCGTGGAAGACGACCGTCGGGCGGTGCTCGGCGAACACCTCCCGCATACGCTCCTCCTCCTTGCAGTCGGCGAGCACCGTGACGGTGTTGCGGGCGTGCCTGTCGTCGACCAGCTCGCGCTCGATCTCGAACAGATTGTCCTCGGCGTGGTCGATCATCACGAGCCGGCTCGGGCCGACGCGCGAGATCTGGCGGCACAGCTCGGCGCCGATCGAGCCGCCCGCACCGGTGACCAGCACGCACCGGCCGGTGAGGTAGCCGCCGGTCAGCTCCGTCTCCATCCGCACCGGGGCGCGACCCAGCACGTCCTCGACCCGCACCTCGCGCACCTGGCGGACGAGCTGGGCGCCGTTCTGGAGCAGCTCGAAGACCGTCGGCATCGTGCGCACCGGGACGCCGCGGGCGCGGCACGCGCTCACCACGCGCGCGCGCAGGGTGCCCGGCGCCGACGGGATCGCGATCAGCACCTCGTCGGGCTCCACGTCGTCGAGCACGCGCGCGAGCTCGTAGGTGGTGCCGAGCACCTCGAGCCCGCGGTCGATGCGCGCGCGCTGCTTGCGGTCGTCGTCGTCGACGAACCCGACGGGGCGGAACCCGAGGTCGGGGTTGCGCAGGATCTCGCGCAGCAGCAGCCGGCCGCCGTCGCCGGCGCCCACGATCAGCACCGAGCGGGCGTCGCGCCGCGCGCGGTAGCCGCGCAGGGGGCGCTCGTAGACCAGGTGCGTCACGTACCGGACGGCGCCCGTGAACACGAGCAGCAGCAGCCCGAACAGGACGAGCACGCCGGTGGGGACCGTCACCGCGACGTCGCCCGCCACCGTCGTGACGAGCAGCGGCTGGACGACCGCGACGTAGCCGACGAGCGCGAACGTCGACGCCGCCACGGCCTGGGCGATCTGCAGGTACTCGCGCTGCGACGAGTAGCGCATCCAGTGCCGGTAGAGGCCGAACAGGGCGAACACGAAGACCGTGCCGCAGATCACGAACGTGATCGTGCGGTCGAACAGGTTGTCGTAGCGCTCCGGAACGCCGCCGTCGAAGCGAAGACGGTAGGCGAGGAAGTAAGCCAGCGCGGCCAGCCCCGCGTCCAGCGCGACCTGCGGCAGGGCGTGACGGTGGACGGGAAAGGCCGCGGAGCGGATCCGGCGGCGCATCGGCAGGATTCTAGGGCTGAGCGCGGCCGATGGCCTCGAGGCCGCCGACCGGTGACAGCAGCAGATCGGCCAGCACTGCCGGGTCGCGACGGGTCCGCTCGCCGCCCGAACTCGCTCGCTTTTCCAGTGCGACGTCGGCGGCGCTGACGAGCCGCCGCAGGCGCCCGGCCGCGATCAGGCCCTCGTCGACGGCGCCGAGGCGGCCCTCGAACGTCGTCCACACCGGCGTGCCGAGCGCGACCGCCTCGCGGTTCATCGTGCCGCCCGCCGAGATCACCAGATCCGCGTAGGCGACGAGCGACTGCGCGTCGATCGCCCGCTCGGGCACGATGAAGCCGCCGAGCTCGGCGCGCTGCTGCTCGGTGCGCGGGAGGACCACGGTCTGCTCGCCGCGCAGGCGCTCGAGCACCTGGGCGAACAGCGGATTCTCGAACCGGTGGTAGAGCGAGACCGCGGGCGGCGTTCGCACGACGGCGATCGGGCGCGCCGGGTCGAGCCCGAGCTCGGTCAGCACCGCCGGGTCGGGTTCGAAGTCGGCGAGGTAGTACTCCTCCTTGAGGCCCGGGTATGGCCGGTATTTCGCCTCCGTCGCGCCGTACTCGGTGAGGCGCGCGAGCGGGATCGCGTCGGGCACCACGATCGCCCGCACGAGCCTGCAGTTGACGTTGTGCTGGACCTTCGCCCACTCGTAGTCGAAGGCCGTGGCACTTGGGATCCCCAGCAGCCGGGCGGCGACCGTCACGTCGTTCGAGCCGTGGCCGAGCGCCACGTCGATCCTGCGCCCGCGCGCCCAGCGCGCGAGCGCGAGCGAGCGCGAGAGGAGGCCGACGCCCTTGGCCGCCAGTCGGCCGCCGCGGTGGCGGCCGATCGCCTCGTACTTCAAGCCGTGGCGGTCGGCGAGGCCGAGGGTCTGCGCGAAGTCGCGCGCCGTGACGAGCACCTCGGCGCCGCGCTGCTCGAGCGCCCGGATCACCGGGCGCAGGACGAGCACGTGCGGCGAGTTAGTGAGGTCGACCCAGACCCGCATCGCGGACCGCGGCGGCGACCTCGGCGGCCTGCTCGCGCGAGAGCACCGGACTCATCGGGATGGCGAGGTGCGTGCGCGCGGCCTCGTCGGTGCCGGGAAGGGCGCCGTCGGGCGCGTACTCGCGCATCGCGGGCTGGAGGTGGGTCGGCACGCGGTAGTAGGCCTTGTGGCCGATTCCGGCGGCCTTCAGCGCCGCGGCCAGCTCGTCGGAGCGCGCGTGGCGCACGACGTAGAGGTGCCACGCCGGCTCGCCGACCGCGCGCGGGAGGTCGACCAGCTCTCCGAGACCCTCGGCCTCGTAGTGGCCGGCCGCGCGGCGGCGGCCCTCGGACCAGCCGTCGAGGTGCGGGAGCTGGACGCGCAGGATCGCCGCCTGGAGCTCGTCGAGCCGGGAGTTGTGCCCGATCAGCTCGAACCGCTGCTTGTCCCGCGACCCGTGGAAGCGCAGCATCCGGACGGTCTCGGCGATCCCGTCGTCGCTCGTGGTGATCGCCCCGCCGTCGCCGAACGCCCCCAGGTTCTTCGATGGGAAGAACGAGAACGTGGCGGCGATGCCGAGCGCGCCCGGCCGGCCGTTCGACCTGCGCGAGCCCGCGGCCTGCGCGGCGTCCTCCAGCACGGGAACGCCGAGCGCCTCGATCTCGGCCACCGGGGCGACGTTGCCGAACAGATGCACGACCACCACCGCCTTCGTGCGCGGGGTGAGCGCGGCGCGCACGGTGTCGGCGGTCACGCAGTACGTCTCGGGATCGACGTCGCAGAACACGGGCCGCGCGCCGGTGAGCGGGATCGCCTCCGCTGAGGCGTAGAACGTGAACGAGGGCACCACGACCTCGTCGCCCGGGCCGACGCCCATCGCCCGCAGCGCAAGTGTGATCGCGTCGGTGCCGTTGGCGACGCCGATCGCGTGGCGCGCGCCGACGTAGGCGGCGAACTCGGCCTCGAACGCCTCGACCTCGGGGCCGAGGATGAAGCGGCCGCCGTCGATGACCTCGGCGAGCTTGGCGTCGATCGCCCCCCGAAGTGGTGCGATGGGCGTACGAGTGTCGAAAAGGGGTATTGGCACGGCGGCGGTACACCCTAGTCGGCGCAAGTTTGTGGGCGAGTTTGCGTTCGAGCCGCCAGTGGCCCCATCTCGACCCTCTCTGGGAGGACCCTTGATGCGCAGACTTCTCGCTGCCTTCGTCGTGGCTGCCGGTGCGGCTCTGGCCGCCGCCGGGCCCGCCGCCGCCGAGCCCACGTGGGCGCCGGCTGCGACCGCACCCGTCCACCCCGGCGTGCAGACCATCACGAACGGCGGCCAGTGCACGGCGAACTTCGTCTTCTTCGACGCGTCGAACAACGTCTACATCGGCCAGGCCGCGCACTGCTCCGGCACCGACGGCAACACCGCCACCAACGGCTGCGAGGCCGGCTCGCTGCCCCACGGCACGCCGGTCGGAGTCGACGGTGCGACCCAGCCCGGGACGATCGTCTACTCCTCGTGGGTGACGATGCAGGCGAACGGCGAGACCGACGCCAACACCTGCCAGTACAACGACATCGCGCTGGTCAGGCTCAACCCGGCGGACTACGGCAGGGTGAACCCGTCGATCCCGTTCTGGGGCGGGCCGACCGGCACCGCCACCACGACGGCGCAGGGCGACAAGGTGCTCTCGTACGGCAACTCGTCGCTGCGGCTCGGCATCACGCAGCTGTCGCCGAAAGAGGGCATCAGCCTCGGCGCGTCCGGCGGCGGCTGGACGCACCAGGTCTACACCGTCTCGCCCGGCATCCCGGGTGACTCGGGCAGCGCGTTCGTCGACCGCCAGGGCCGCGGTTTCGGCGTCCTCAGCACGCTCCAGCTCGCCCCGCTCGCCGGCGCCAACGGCGTCAGCGACCTGTCGCGCATGATCGCGTACATGGAGTCGCACGGCGGGCCGGACGTCACGCTCGCGAACGGCACCGAGCCGTTCCGCGGGCCGCTGCTCCCGTAGGCATCCTGATCGCTTGGGGGGCCCTGGCATGCCGGGGCCCCCGCTAGCCTGGTCGGCTCGTGCCGATCCTTCTCGCTTCCCTCACCGACCCGCTGGTCGAGTTCGCGGTCGACGTGATCGACGCCATGGGCCTCCCCGGGATCTTCATCCTGATGGTGGCCGAGAGCGCGTGCATCCCGATCCCGTCCGAGACGACGTTCCTGTTCGCCGGCTTCAACGTGTCGCGCGGCGAGTACTCGATGTTCGCGGTCGTCGCCGTCGGCACGTTCGCGAACGTGGTCGGCTCGTGGCTGGCCTACGCGATCGGCTACTTCGGACGGATCGACATTCTCGAGAAGCACGGCAAGAAGCTGCACGTCAAGCCGTCGCATCTGGCGTGGGCCGACCGCTGGTTCGAGCGCTACGGCGACGCGACCGTGTTCTTCTCGCGCATGCTGCCCATCATCCGCACGTTCATCTCGCTGCCGGCGGGCGTCGCGCGAATGCCGTTCTGGCGCTTCACGTTGCTGACCACGGCCGGATGCGTGCCGTGGATCTTCATGCTGACGTTCGTCGGCAAGCAGGTCGGCGACCGCTGGGAGAACTGGAAGGACTACCTCCACTACGTCGACTACGCGGTGGCGGCGGCGAT
>JBKOYW010000141.1:0-3054 GCA_046744275.1 Actinomycetota bacterium | reverse complement strand
GGCCTGCAGGTCGCTGCCGTCCGTGAACGAGGCGCGCACGCGTGAGCCGCTGCCGGCCACCACGTGGGCGCTGGTGAGCATGAACCCGTCGGGCGTGATCACCACGCCCGACCCGCCGCCGGTGGCCCACCGGCGCCGGTTGGAGATCCGCAGGTTGGCCACGGAGGGACCGAGCGCCTCGGCCACGTGCGTCACGACCCGCGAGTAGGCATCGAGTGCCTCGCGGTCGTCGGGAGCCGAGCCGGGCGCCGAGGGGCGAGCATCCGTCGTAGTCACTTGCAGAATGCTAGCGACTCGATCGTCCGGCCTCGGACAAAATGGCCTAACTCGAATCGGATTTAGTACATTTCCTGGATGGCCGTAGCTGCGACCCGCGTCACCCCGGATCTGGAGGGCCTCGACGCGAGCGGCGTGCTCGCGTACGTGGTCGACCGCTTCCACCCCCGGCTGACCGTCGCGTGCTCCTTCCAGAAGGAAGCCTCGGTGGTGCTCGACCTGATGCTGCGCATCGCGCCAGACGCGAGCATCTTCACCCTCGACACGCACGTGCTCTTCCCGGAGACGTACGAAACGTGGAAGCGCGTCGAGGATCGCTACGGCATCACGATCGACGTCCATCAGGGCCCGAGCCTCGGCCGCCAGGCCGCGACCCACGGCGACCGCCTGTGGGAGCGCGACCCGGACGAGTGCTGCCGCCTGCGCAAGGTCGACCCGCTCACCGAGGCGCTCTCAGACGTCGACGCCTGGGTGTCCGGGGTGCGCCGCGACCAGTCTGCCGCCCGCGCCCGCACGCCCAAGCTGGCCTGGGACCGCAAGCACGAGCGCTGGAAGGCGAACCCGCTCGCGGACTGGACGGAGGCCGACGTCTGGCGCTACATCGCGAAGCACGACCTCCCGTACAACCCGCTGCACGACCGCGGGTACGCCTCGATCGGTTGCACGCACTGCACCAAGCCGGGCGAGGGCCGCGACGGCCGCTGGGCCGGCACCGGCAAGACCGAGTGCGGCCTGCACACGTAGCCTCCCGCACATGGACGTGCTCACCGCGGTCGACGACGACCGGATCGCGGGCCATCGCAGGCAGGACGAGTTCTTCTGGCTCGACCTGGAGGCGCCGAGCGACGCCGACCTCGACGCGCTCGCGGCTGCGCTCGACCTGCATCCGATGGCGCTCGAGGACACGCGCGAATTCGGTCAGCGCCCGAAGGTCGACACCTACCAGGACTATGTGCTGTTCGTCTTCTTCACGGCGCGCGAGTCCGACGACCCCGATCGTGTCGTGCATCCGGTCGAGGTCCACGTCTATGTCTCGGGCGGCTGGATCGTCACCGTCCACCGCGAGGCGCTGCCGCTGCTCGAGCGCCTCCACAACGAGCTCGAGCCGGCCGGCACGCACGAGGAGGACTACCTCGTCTACCGGATCCTCGACGGCCTGACCGACGCCTTCTTCCCCGCGGTCACCGCCGTCGAGGAGCGGATCGACGAGCTCGAGGCCGCAGTGCTCGAGCACCCCCGGCGCGAGCTGCTGGGCCGCGTCTACCGCCGTAAGCAGGAGGTGCACGAGCTCCAGCGCCTGATCGCCGGCCAGCGCGACCAGTTCCAGACCGTCTCGGACGCGATCCTCGAGCTCGCCGGCCTCAGCCGCGGCACGCGCGAGTACCTGCGCGACGTCGGTGACCACCTGGCGCAGATCGGCGGCGAGCTGCAGCGCCAGATCGATGATCTCACCGCGCTGACCGGCATCTACTTCAACGCCAGCGCCGAGCGTGTCAACCGCACCGCCACGCGCCTGAGCGTCGTGGCCACGTTCTTCGTCGTCTGGACGCTCATCACCGGCTTCTTCGGCCAGAACTTCCAGTGGCTGGTGGACAACGTGGAGTCGCGCACCGACTTCCTCGTCTTCGGCGTCGGCGGGCTGGTGATCCCGACCGTGGCGCTCGCCGCGCTGCTGTGGCGCAAGCGGCGCGACTGGTTCTGAGCGGCCGCTAGGGTCCCGGCCCATGCCAGTTGACGCCGCCGAAATCGCCCGCGTGTCGACCGAACCGGGCGAGCTCCCCGACACGATGACCGCCTGGGTGATCCGCGAGGAGCGCTTCGGCAAGCCCCGCGACGCCTTCCAGATCGAGGAGATGGAGGTACCGGAGCCGGGCGCGATGGAGGTCGTCGTCCGGGTGATGGCCGCCGGCGTCAACTACAACAACGTGTGGGCGGCGCTCGGCGAGCCGGTCTCCGTCTTCCGCTACCACGACGAGGACCACCACATCGGGGGCTCGGACGCGTCCGGCGTCGTCTGGAAGGTCGGGCCGGGCGTGACCCGCTGGAAGCCCGGCGACGAGGTCGTGATCCACTGCAACCAGGCGTCCTACGAGGACCCGGAGGTGCACGGCCTCGACCCGATGGCGGCCCCGTCGCAGAAGATCTGGGGCTACGAGACCACCTGGGGCTCGTTCGCGCAGTTCTGCAAGGTCCAGGCCCAGCAGCTGCTGCCCAAGCCGGCGGCGCTGACCTGGGAGGAGGCCGCGTCGTACGGGCTGACCTACTTCACCGCCTACCGGATGCTCGTCCGCCAGGTCGAGCTGCAGGCCGGCCACCGCGTGCTCGTGTGGGGCGCCGCGGGCGGCCTCGGCGTGTTCGCGCTCCAGCTCTGCCGGTTGGCGGGCGCCGACGCGGTCGGCGTCGTCTCCTCGGAGGCCAAGGGGCAGCTCTGCCGCGAGCTCGGCGCCTGCGACTTCATCGACCGCAACGAGTTCGCCGGCATGATGCGCCGGGGCGGCGAGACGCCGGAGGAGGAGAAGGCGCGCTTCAAGGAGTCGCGGCGGTTCTGCAAGCTCGTCGAGGAGAAGCTGGGCGCCGCGCCCGACATCGTGTTCGAGCACGTCGGCAAGGCGACCTTCCCCACCTCGGTGCTCGTGCTCAAGCCGTTCGGCAAGGTCGTGATCTGCGCCGGGACGAGCGGCTACGACCTCGACTTCGACGTCCGCTACCTGTGGATGCGCCAGAAGCAGATCATCGGCTCGCACTTCGCCAACGCGTACGAGTGCCACAAGGCGAACG
>JBKOYW010000133.1:0-4257 GCA_046744275.1 Actinomycetota bacterium | reverse complement strand
GCCTCAGCCCGCGACGAGTCCGGCCGGAGCGACATGGTCCGTGAGCGTGCTCCGTCCGTGGCTGGCGGCGGTCGGCGCGGCGCTGATCGTCCTCACGGTCCTCTGGCTTCCCGCCCGCGAAGCCAAGAGCGACGCGCTCGGCTTCGACCTGCTGCGGTGCGGCCTGCTCGGCGCCGCGATGGCCGCGGCCGTGGCGGCAGCGTGCACACAGCGCAGCGGACGCCGGCGAGCGGTGGCGCTTGCCGCGCTTTGCGGCCTCCCCGCGGCCGCGGTCGCTCTGCTCACGGCTGCCTACGAATACGAGGACGCCGACTACCTCGAGTCTCCCGAGGACTGGGTGCCCATCGTGCAGTTCGCGCTGATCGGCGCGGCGGTCGGCTTCGGCGCCGCGCTGACGCTCGGCCGGACGGCCGCCGCCCGCGTCGCCCTGGCGGGCCTGGCTGCGGGCGCGCTCGGCGGCCTGGTCGGGCTTACGCCCGGCGGCGAGGCGCTCTACTCGACCATCACCGGCAACTACTACTCGGATCCGAACGACTTCGACACCTGGCGCACCCAGCTCGGCTACGTCAACTGGCTCTGGCCCCAGCTGGCGGCCGTCGCGGTCATCGCGCTCGCGGTCGTGCTTGCGCGTCGCCGCGTCGCCCGCCGGTAGCCTGCGCGCACATGCAGGTCCAGGTCGAGCCGAGCGAAGAGCCGTGACCGAGAAGCGGCTCGCGGTCGTGGACCTCGGGTCGAACTCGTTCCGCCTCGTGGAGTTCACCTGGGTGCCCGGCCAGTGGTGGAAGCGCACCGACGAGATCCACGAGGCGGTGCGGATCGGCGAGGGGCTCGACGCCGCCGGCGTCCTCGCCCCCGAGCCGATGGAGCGCGCGCTCGAGACCGTCGAGCTGTACGCCCACTTCTGCCGCGCGACGGGGATCGAGGACGTGCGCGCGGTCGCCACCTCGGCGATCCGCGACGCCTCCAACCGCGACGACTTCCTCCGCCGCGCCGCGCTCGACGTGCAGGTACTGACCACCGAGCAGGAGGCCTTCTACGGCTACCTGGCCGCCGTCAACTCGACCACGCTGACCGACGGCGTGGCACTCGACCTCGGCGGCGGCTCGATGCAGCTCACCCGCGTCGAGGACCGCAAGGCGATCGACATGTGCTCCTGGCCGCTCGGCGCCGTGCGCATGACCGAGCGCTTCCTGGCGCGCGAGCGAGTCAAGCCCAAGCACCTGAAGGCGCTACGGGCGCACGTCGCCGAGGCGCTCGAGGACGCGCCCTGGCTCGACGACGGCGGCGCGCTGGCCGGCATCGGCGGCACCGTCCGCAACCTCGCCTCCGCGGCCGAGCTGGCCGAGGAGCTGCCATCGTTCGGCGTCCAGGGGTTCCCGCTGCGAAAGGAGATCCTGGACGAGCTGGTCGACCGCTTCGCCGACATGACCCCCGCCGAGCGGGCCGAGGTTCCCGGGATCAAGCCCGAGCGCGGCGACCTGATCCTCGCCGGCGCGCTCGTCGTCCAGTCGGTGATGGAGGCGGGCGGCTTCGAGTGCATGGAGGTCACCGAGGCGGGGCTGCGCGAGGGCGTGTTCTTCGCGTCGCTCCTCGACGGGCGCTATCCGCCGCTGATCGAGGACGTGCGCGAGCACTCGGTCCGCAACCTCGCCGCGCAGTACCACGCCGACCTCGCCCACACCGAGCACGTCGCCCGCCTGGCGCTCGCGATGTGGGACGACCTGAGCGGCGGCGACCCGGCCGAGCGCGAGCTGCTGTGGGCCGCCGCGATGCTCCACGACATCGGCACGGCGGTCGACTACGACGACCACCACAAGCACTCGCGCTACCTGATCCTCAACGCCGGCCTGCCCGGCTACTCGCCGCGCGAGACCGCGCTGATCGGCCAGATGGCCCGGTATCACCGCAAGGGCTCGCCCACCCTCGGCCAGTTCTCGGCCCTCGGCCGCAAGGGCGACGACGAGCTGCTGACCCGCTGCTCGGCCGTCCTGCGGCTCGCCGAGCAGCTCGAGCGCTCGCGCGACCAGGCGGTCGACCGCGTCAACGTGCAGGTGCACGACGGGCGCGTGACGCTGCGCCTCGAGGCGCACGAGGACGTCTCGATCGCCCGCTGGGCGGCCCAGAAGGAGCAGGACGTGTTCCGGCAGGCGTTCGGACGCGACCTGGAGGTCAGCGAGGGCCGGGCGTCTCCGAAGGCGAGACGGTCACCAGCTCGCGCTCGCTGACGGCCTCGACGACCTCCTCCTCGGCGATCTCCTTGCCGCCGCCGGGCTCGGCGTCGCAGGTGACCCGCATCATGCCGGTGCCGACCTTCTCGTCGCCGACGACCGTCAGGCCGCAGATGACGTCGCCCTCCTCCCAGCCGATCCGCTCGAGGTCGAACCAGGAGAGATGGACCCGGTTGGCCTTCCCGCCCCACGGGCAGGTCTTGTCGTGGACGTCCTTGGCCTTGCACACGGCCTGCATGTTCTTGGCGGAGGCGTCGAGGTTGGTCACCGACCCAAGAGTACCCCGGGGTTGAGGCGGCCCTCCGGGTCGAGCGCCGCCTTGGCAGCCCGCAGCGCGGTCGCGAACGGCTCCGGGCGCTGGCGGTCGTACCAGGGCCGGTGGTCGCGCCCGACCGCGTGGTGATGCGTGATCGTGCCGCCGCCGGCCAGCACCGCGTCGGCGGCAGCGGATTTGATCTCCGCCCACTGCTCGTCCTCCTCGCCGCGGCGCGCGGGCGCCACGACCGTGAAGTAGGGAGCGGCGCCGTCGGGGTACGAGTGCGTGATCCGGCACGTGACGATCCCCTCTCCGATCGCGGCCTTCACCTCGTCGATCAATGCCGGGAGGCGGTCCCACGTCACGGCCGTCTCGAAGGTCTCGGTCAGCACGCCCATGGCCACCAGCGTGTCGCGCAGATACGGCGCGCGCAGGAACGCTTCGCGCCAGGCACCGCCGCCGCCTTCGATCACGCGGCCGCGCCGCTCACAGAGCGCGCGAGCGCGCTCGACCGGCTCGTGATCGCCCTCGAAGCCGAGGTGCAGCGTGGTCCGTTCGCCGCTCAGGGTGAGCTGTGCCTCGCGCGCCTCGACCAGCCGGCAGTTCGACGGCCGCATGCCGCTCTGGACGATCTCCCGCACGAGCTCGAGCCCGACCGCGAAGTCATCGAGCTCGACGCGGGCGCTCCAGCGCGGCTCGTCACGCGGGCGGACCCGGACCCACGCCTCGGTGATGACGGCGAGCGTGCCCTCGGAGCCGAGCAGGAGGCGATCCGGCGACGGACCCGCGCCCGAGGCGGGCAGGCGGCGCGATTCCCACACCTCGCCGCGCGCCGTGACGGCGCGGACGGATTCCACGAGGTCGTCGATGTGCGTCGGCCCGGTCGCGAAGTGGCCGGCGGCGCGGGTGGCGATCCAGCCGCCGAGCGTCGAGCGCTCGAACGACTGCGGGTAGAAGCGCAGCGTCATCCCGCGCTCGGCGAGCTGCTGCTCGATCCGCGGCCCGGTCGCCCCGGCCTGGATGCGCGCGGCGCGCGAGACCGGGTCGACCTCGAGTACGCGGTCGAGGCGCCCGAGGTCGAGCGACATCGCGCCGTCGTGGCGCGGGTCCGGGACCGGGTCGACGCCGCCGACCACGCTCGTCCCGCCGCCGTACGGGGTCACGGTGAGGTTCTCCGCGTCGGCCCGCTCGAGCGCGCGGAGGACGCCGGCCTCGTCGTCCGGCCGCACCACCGCGTCGGGCAGGTGCGGGAAGTCGCCGCGCATGGCACGCACGACGTCCAGGTACGACGCGCCGTGCGCGTGCAGGGCGCGATCGGGGTCGATCCGCAGCGGCGCGGGCGCCTCGAGCTCGGCGGAGCCGAAGCCCAGATGCGCCGCCAGGTCGGCGGCGCCCTCGCCGACCCGCTCGTCCTCGAATCCCCAGCCCCAGTGCCTGCGACGCCGCATTACCCTCCTTGAACTCAACGTGTCCTTCCCGCCCGGCATCCTCGCGCGTGGGCCCTGGCAGCGGGGCCAGGTGGCCGTGCACTGGCGCGAGGACTCCTTCGAGCCCGACGCAGATCAGAACGCCGAGGCCGACCGCGCGATCGCCGAGCTGGAGGACCGCGGCTCGCCGGCGCACGACGGCCTGGCGGCGCGGCTTTGCTCGTTCGAGGCCGACGCGGGCGTGCTGCGGCTCGAGCTGCAGCCGATGCGCTGGTCGCTGCGGCTGGGCGACAACGCCGACGCCTCGCTGTCGGTGCTGTGCGTCGCGCGCGACACCGCGGGGCGC
>JBKOYW010000352.1:0-8000 GCA_046744275.1 Actinomycetota bacterium | reverse complement strand
GCCATGGCTGGCGCTGCTTGCCGTTCCGCTCCTGGCCGCGGCGATCGCGGCGCCGCAGGCAACGGTCGGCGAGGTCGCGCGGATCGCCCTGATGGCCGGGGCGTGCGTGACCGCCGGCCGCCTGCTCGCCGGCGCTGCGCCGGTCCCGCTGCTTCAGGCGGGGGTCGTCGCGATGGCGGCGACCGACGCGACCTTCCTCCTCGGCCATCTCTCGGAGCAGCAGAACGCGGCGTTCGGCGCCGCCGTCGCCGCGCCCGGCCTTCCGAAGCTCCATATCGCGCGGCTCGGCGACGCCACGTGCGACTTCGGGGACTTCTTCGCCGCCGGCCTCGTCGGCGCCATCCTGGCCCGCGAGCGGCACCCGCAGCTCCTTGCCGCCGCGGCCACCTTCCTGGTCACGCAGGTGTTCAACCAGCTGTTCCTCGTCGTCGACGCGCTGCCTCAGACCGTGCCGCCGGCCGTCGTGATGCTCGCGTTCGCGGCCTCGCGACTCCGGCGGCCGCACACGATCGTCACGGCGCGTGTCGCGCCCGCCACGCCCCGGCCGCCTCGCGGCCCATGATCGCCAGATGCCCGTTCGGCTCGAGCACGATCAGGTCGACGTCGGCGAGCTGATCGAATCCGCGCTCGAGCGACGCCGAGTGCAGCTCCTCGACGGTGATCGCCTCCGAGCGCAGCGCGTGCTTATGCAGGCGGCCGTGCTCGAGTAGCACGGTCGGCGTCCCTTCGAGGATCCTGCTCGCCCGCCGGCTGCGGAAGACCAGCCGCACGAAGAGGTAGTTGGCCACGAACAGCGTCGTCGCCCCGACGACGCCGCCGACGAGCGAGTTGTCGGCGCCGATCATCGCGTTCTGGAGCGCGTTAGACACCAGCAGCAGCACGGCGAGGTCGAGCACGTTGATCTGGCCGAGCTCGCGCTTGCCGCCGAGCCGCAGCGCCACGACGAGGAAGACGAAGACGACCAGCGCGCGCACCGCCTTCTCCAGCAGCGAGACCTGCGGCACGAAGAGGTCGCTTGCGAGCGACGCGAGCGTGACGGTCACGTCGTGCCGGCGAGCGCCGGGAGCGGGTCGTTGCCGTCGCTGAAGCTCAGCAGCCAGCGCCGGTCGCGCCGCACGAAGTCGACGGTGGCGCTGCTGCCGTTCGCCGCCACCACGGTGGCGGTCGCGAGGTCGGCCCGGACGCCGAGCTCGCGGACCGTGAACTGCAGCCGCGGCACGTTGGCGATGAGGCTCTCGAGCTCGCTCTCGCACCCTTGCCGCCGCGCGTTCTGCGCGCGGATCACGGCCGGATCGACGAGCACGCCGGGGCGGCACAGCCGCCGGACGTTGCCCGCGTCGTAGGCCCGTTCGACGTCGGCCAACGAGCGCAGCACCGCTTCGTCGCCGGCGGTCGGCGTCGCGGTCGCGGTCGGGGTCGGGGTGGCCGTCGGCCTGGAGCCCGGGGACGCCGCGGCCGGTCCGCGCACGACCTGCACGACGAACCCGGCAACGACGAGCACCAGCAACACGAGGACCGGCAGCACGCCGCGGCGGTGGATCACTGCCCGCCTCCGCGCTCCGACCAGGCCAGCACCGCCGCGGGGAGCAGCGTCAGGAACGTCAGCCCGAGCGCCCACGCGAACGTGTGGGCGAACGCCGTCGCCACCTCGACCGTGCTGCGCGCCTTGCGCTGCAGAACCACGGCGAGCAGCGCCGTGCCGATCGAGCCGCCGATCCTCTGGAGCGCGTTGAGCGCGCTCGTGGCGCGCGGCACCTGAACGCTCTCGAGCCGCGAGTACGCCGCGGCCATCGCCGGCATCATCGCGAACCCGAGCCCGAAGCCACGCACCAGCAGCACGCCGTGCAGGAGGACGGTCGACGTGTGCGCGCCCACGAAGACGAACGGGACCGTGGCCAGCGTCAGGATCGAGCAGCCGGCGAGCGCCACGCGCCCACCGCCGATGCGGTCGACGAGCCGGCCGGAGAAGGGCATGGCCAGCGCAGCTCCGATGCCCTGCGGCGCCATCAGCAGGCCGGCGCCGAGGGCGTCCTGCCCGCGCGCCACCTGGTAGTAGAGCGGCAGCACGAGCATCGAGCCGAACATGGCCGCGCCGATGAGGAACGTCGTGCCCGCCGCGGCGGCGAAGTGGCGCGACCGGAAGAGGCGGACGTCGAGCAGCGGGCGGGCGCTCCGCAGCCCGTGTCGCGCGAACAGGGCCACCAGCACGGCGCCGACGATCATCGGCAGGTACGCCTCGGGCTGCGCAAGGCCGCCGTGGCTCTCGGTCTCCGAGAGGCCGAAGACGATGCCCGCCATCCCCGGGCACAGCAGCGCCACGCCGAGCCAGTCGAGCCGGCCGGCGTCGGCGCGCCCGATGCCACGCTGCAGGACGCGGGTGCCGAGGACGAGCGCGGCGATGACGATCGGCACGTTGACATAGAAGATCCAGCGCCACGACGTGCTGCTGACGATCAGCCCGCCGATGACCGGGCCCAGGACCGGCCCGAGGAGCATCGGGACGCCGACCACCGACATCACCCGGCCGACGTGCTGCGGACCTGCGGTCTGCGCCAGCACGCTCATGCTGACCGGCATGATCATCCCCCCGCCGAGGCCCTGGAGGACGCGGAACGCGATCAGCATGCCCGCCGACGTGGCCAGGCCGCACATCGCCGACCCGGCGCCGAACAGCGCCACCGAGATCAGCCAGACCCGCTTGGAGCCGAAGCGCTCCGAGAACCAGCCCGCCAGCGGGATGACGATCGCGAGCGACAGCAGGTACCCGGTCGTGACCCACTGGATCGTGGCCAGCGGCGCATTCAGGTCGCGTGAGAGTGCGTCGAGCGCGACGTTGACGATCGTCGCGTCGAGGATCGACATGATCGCGCCGAGGATCACGACGCCGGCTACGACCAGCGTGCCGCGATCGAGCCCTCGATCGGGCGGAGCGGCGGTGACCGTCACGGTCCGGGTACCGGGTCGTCGTTGTCGTCCTCGCTCGGCGGCTCCTCCTCGCCGAGCTCGCGCTCGATCGTCACGAGCACGACCGCGGCGACGGCGAGCAGCAAGGCGATCGCCACGAAGTCGACCCAGTCGCTGCTCCCGCGCAGCAGCACGACGACGGCGATCACCATCGCCAGGGTGGCAGCGAAGAACGCCACCAGCAGGCTGGGGGCGGCGCTGTCGCGACGGTTGCGGAACGGCCGGATCATGCCGCCACCGGAAACGGCGTCGGACGGGTCGGCGGCTCGAGGCCGGCGGCACGGTAGGCGGCGTCCTGGTCGAGCGTCTCCTGCTCCAGCAGCGCCGCCGCCAGCTGGTCCAGCCGCATGCGCTCTTCGCGCAGGAGCCGGACCGCGTCCTCTCGCGCGGCTGCCACGATCCGGCGCACCTCGCGATCGATCTCGCGGTGCGTGCTCTCGCTCACGGGCGGGGCGGCCAGCGCGAGCGCCCCGGGCTGCTCGGGGTCCGGCAGCGCGACCGGTCCGAGCTCGTCGCTCATGCCCCAGCGGGCGACCATCGCGTGCGCGACGTCCGTCAGCTGCTGGATGTCGGACTCTGCGCCGGTGGTGCGGTCGCCGAACACGATCTCCTCGGCCGCGCGTCCAGCGATCGCGACGCGGATCCGCGCGAGCAGCTCGCGCTCGTCGTAGTTGAAGCGGTCGGCGTCCGGCGCGGCGTGCGTCACGCCGAGGGCGTGCCCGCGCGGGATGATGGAGACCTTGCGGACCGGGTCGGCGCCCGGGGTGAGCATGCCCACCAGCGCGTGCCCGGCCTCGTGGTAGGCCGTCCGGCGCCGATCCGCCGCGCTGAGGACGACCTTGCGCTCCGCTCCGAGGACGACGCGCTCGAGCGCATCGGTGAAGTCGCGCTGCTCGACGCGCTCGTGATCGCGGCGCGTCGCGAGCAGCGCGGCCTCGTTGGCGAGGTTTGCCAGGTCGGCACCCACCATGCCGGGGGTCGCGGCGGCGAGCGCGTCGAGGTCGACGTCGGCCGCGAGCGGAAGCGAGCGGGTGTGCACGTCCAGGATCTGCCGGCGGCCGGCGCTGTCCGGCGGCTGAACCGCGATGCGGCGGTCGAAGCGGCCGGGGCGGAGGAGCGCGGGATCGAGCACCTCCGCCCGGTTCGTCGCCCCCAGTACGACCACGCCGCTGCCGGGCTCGAAGCCGTCCATCTCGGTGAGGATCTGGTTGAGCGTCTGCTCGCGTTCGTCGTTGCCTCCCGGGAACCCACCGGCGAGGCGTGCGCGCCCGATGGCGTCGAGCTCGTCGATGAACACGATCGCCGGCGCGGCCGCCTTCGCCTGCTCGAAGAGGTCGCGGACGCGCGAGGCACCGACCCCGACGATCATCTCCACGAACTCCGAGGCCGACATCGAGAAGAACGGCACGCGCGCCTCGCCCGCGACCGCTCGCGCCAGCAGCGTCTTGCCGGTCCCGGGCGCTCCCGACAGCAGCACGCCGCGCGGGACGCGGCCGCCGAGCCGGCGGTAGCGCTCCGGCCGGCGCAGGTAGTCCACGATCTCGGCCAGCTCGTCCTTCGCGTCGTCGATCCCGGCGACGTCGGCGAAGCTGGTGTGCGTCGCCTCGCCCTCGACGCGACGCGCCCGGGCGCGGGTGAACGCGCTGAGCGGGCCGCTGCCCATCAGCGCGCTGGCCCGGCGCGAGAGCCAGACGAACGCAGCGATCAGCAGCAGCACGGGGCCGAAGCCGACGAGGAGCGACACGAGCAGCCCTGGGCCGTTGTCCGGCGGGCTGGCGTTGACGGTCACGTTCCCCTTGGCCAGGTCGGTGGACAGCGCGGTGTCGTCGGCGAACGACGGCACCTGGGTCTGGAAGTCGGTGACCGGCTGGGAGGTGCCCGGGACGTTCACCGGCTTGCGGAAGACGCCCTGGATCGTGCCGGTGTCCGTCGAGGCGATCTCCGACACGTTGCCGGCCGTCACCTGATCGAGGAACAGGGGGCTGTAGGCGATCGTCGTCCGCTGGGTGCCGCCGTAGAGCGCCCCCGCCACCAGCCAGTTGATGATCAGCAGGACGGCGACGACGACGAGGTAGCGGCGGATGACGGGCGACCGGTGCCAGGGCCGCCCCGGCCCCTGGGGCGTGGGCGTGGGGGTGCCGGGATCGCTCACTGGCTCGCGGCGATCAGGCGGTCGGCGACCTTCCGGACCGTGTCGCTCGCGATTGCGAAGCCGATGCCGGCAGCCGGCGCGTCGCCGAACTCCGGGTCGAGCGCCGCGAGCGTCGGCACGCCCACCACGTGGCCGGAGAGGTCGACGAGCGCGCCCCCAGAGTTGCCGGGGTTGATCTCGGCGCTCGTCTGGATGACGTTCGACAGCGTGACCCCGTTGCCCTCGCTGACGCTGCGGTTGAGCGAGGAGACGATGCCCTGCGTGACGCTTGACTGTAGGCCGAGCGGGTTCCCGATCGCGAAGACGATGTCGCCGGACTGGACGCCGGAGGAGTCGGCGAAGGTCGCCGGCGAGGGCTTCGCGCCGCTGAGGTGGATCACGGCGATGTCGTTGGTCGGATCGGTGCCCACCAGCGTCGCTGCGTGCTTGTCGCCGCCGGCGAGCGTTACCAGGAACTGGCGCGAGTTGCCCGCGACGTGCGCGTTGGTCACGATGTCGCCGTTGCCGTCGTAGACGATGCCCGACCCGAGGCCCTGGTTCGTCTGGATCTGGACCACCTGCGGCGAGACGCGGTCGACCACGTTCACGAACTGGTTCTGGACCGCCGTCGCCCCGCCGGACACCGAGCTGGCGGAATCGGCGGAGGAGGAGGATGAGGATGAGGATGAGCTGTCGCCGCATCCGGCCAGCACCGCGAGGCACACGAGCATCGGGGCGGTCGCGGCGAGCGCATGCCGCCGGTTGCTGACGTTGATCATGCGTCGATGCTGACCCCGGACGGCGCCGGTGTCGTCGGCCCGCAGGCGACTCTTGCGACTACGCCCGCAGGCGCAGGTGCGTCAGCTCGACGCGTCGCGCACGTACGTCAGGACCGCGAGCACGCGCCGGTGCTCGGTCGGCGTCGGCCCGAGGCCGAGCTTCTGGAAGATGCCCGTGACGTGCTTCTCCACGGCCGCCTCGGTGACGAACAGCTCCTCGGCGATGCCGATGTTCGACTTGCCCTCCGCCATGGCCGCCAGGACATCGCGTTCGCGGGGACTGAGCTCCGCCAGCGGGCTCTGCCGGGCTCTTCTCCCGAGCATCCGTGAGACTACCTCGGGGTCGAGCGCGCTGCCGCCGGACGCGACGCGGCCGACGGCGTCGATGAACGCGTCGACATCGCCGACCCGCTCCTTGAGCAGATAGCCGACGCCCTCCGCCCGGTCGCCGATGAGGTCGACGGCGTAGCGCTCCTCGCAGTACTGCGAGAGGACGAGCACGCCGGTGTCGGGGCGCTGTCGCCGGAGCTCGACTGCGGCCCGCAGGCCGTCGTCCGAGCGGTCGGGCGGCATTTTCACATCGACGATCGCGACATCGGCATGATGCGCCAGCGCCTTGCGCAGGAGGTCCGGGGCGTCGCCGGCCTGGGCGACGACCTCATAGCCCGCCTCGCCGAGGATCCTGGCGATTCCCTCTCTCAGGAGGACGTCGTCCTCGCCGATGACCACACGCCTGGGAGCCGTCACGGCTCAACCGTATCGGCTAGGTAGGGCGGCGGCCGAGCAAGTCGTCGAGCGCTGCGCTCGGCAGCTCGTTCTTCGGCACGAAGGCCTCGGCGCCGCTGCTGCGCACCTCGCTCGCGGTCGCCGCCTCCGCGTTGGTCGAGGTCAGCACCACGCGGGGCCGCCACGGGAGCGCCGTGAGCTCCCGCGCCAGCGCGATGCCGTCGCTGTCGGGCAGCCCGACGTCCACGAGCACGGCATCCGGCCGCAGCGCACCGGCGACCGACATCGCGGACGCCGCTGTGTCCGCCTCGCCGGCGACCGCGAGCTCGAACGCCTCGAGGATTCGCTGCGCAAGGCGCCGAAACGCCGGATCGTCATCGACGACGAGCACGGACCCCTTCATGGCGATCATCATCGCAACCAGTGCCCCGCAAGACCGTAGGGCGAACCCGAGACTTCATGGCGTAGGGCTGACCCGACTCCTGGGCGGGGGTTTGCCCGGATCCGGACTCCGGCGAAGTCTATGGAGGCGGGCACGCAACCGAGCCAGAGTGTGCATCGGCTTGCGACGTCAGACACAGGAGACTTCGATGGAACCCCTCATGTTGGCCGACGGCGGGCCGCTGCGCGTGGTCGTCGCCGAAGGGCAGGGCCTCGTGCGCGCCGGCTTCCGGGTCCTGCTCGAGCACCAGGAAGACATGGTCGTCACCGCAGAGGCGGCGACCGCCGACGAGGCCGTGGCGGCGACGCGCTCGACCGCCCCCGATGTCGTGTTGATGGACCTCGACCTGCCCGGCGCGGGCGGGATCGAGGCCACCCGCAGGCTCCTCGAGGAGGCCCCGGACGGCGCGACCCGCGTGGTGATGCTGATGACCTCGGACAGCGATGAGGCGGTGTTCGACGCGCTGCGTGCGGGAGCGACCGGGCTCCTGCTCAAGGACGCCGATCCCGACGAGCTCGTGGCGGCCGTGCGGATCGTGGCGCGCGGCGACGCGCAGCTGGCGCCGGGCCTCGCGAGCCGGCTCGTCGCGGACTTCATGTCGCGGCCCGAGCGCCTGCGCTGCACGCCGGCGGAGCTCGAGGAGCTGACCGCCCGCGAACGCGAGGTCGTGGCGCTCGTTGCGTGCGGCCTCAGCAACGAGGAGATCGCCGAGCAGCTCGTCGTCACGCGCGCGACGGCGAAGACGCACGTAAGCCGGGCGCTCTGCAAACTGCACGCGCGCGACCGCGCGCAGCTCGTCGTCCTCGCCTACGAGGCCGGTCTCGTCCGCCCGGGACAGCCGGTGGCGGCCGCTCCCGCCGCGCCCACCGCCGTGCCGGCGCCGATCGCCCGCTTCGGTCGCTACGGGCCGCGCGGCCGCGTGCACCGGGCGGCGCTTCGCCCGGTCGCCGCCTGAGCC
>JBKOYW010000322.1:0-3826 GCA_046744275.1 Actinomycetota bacterium | reverse complement strand
CCGATGCCACGCTGCGCGCGAGTAGGGGTTCAGCGCTCTTGATCCGCCGGTCGATGAGCCGAGCGGCGGCATAAGCGCGCGTGTGACGCGGCGTTCGGGCCGCGCCTTTCGCTAGCTCGCCGGGCCAGCCGCTTCGTTCATAAGGTAGGGCACCGACGCGCAGCCATAGAGATCGGCGAGCGCGAGGCGTTGCTCGTCGGGGACGGCCAGGTCGCCCGTTTCGTACGCGAGCATGACGGCCTCGTCAACCCCGATCCGCTCGGCAGCCTGCGCCAGCGTCAGACCGGACGCCACACGGAACCAGGGAATCCGGTTCGGCGAGGCCTGCACGTGCTGCTCTTCGCTCTCGCGCTGTCGGTGACGATCGATCAGGCGCGCGGTCTGGCGTTGACCGTCGGCCAGCGCCGCCAGCTGAGCGAGCCGTTGCGCGAGCCGACTGGCTCTGTCGGCCGCCTCATCCAGATCGCTTCGTTCGATCGCGTCCAGGATGCAGAGCCCGTACTTGTTCCAGACGTCGAACGCGGCGCTCTCGGCGGCGGCGATGAGCTCCCACATCGTCGCGGGCGCCTGTTCGCCGGAATGCGTGCGGTCTTTGCGCATCACGGTCCCCCGTCGTGCTGCACACCCCGGCCGGCTCTCCGGCGCGGGCTCAACATCCGTCGCCAAGGTCCTTTCAGACGGCGGCCTGCGGCGACTGTAGCGCCTCAGGAGAGAAGCTGATCCCATGTTCGTCACCGTCAGGCGGGCTGGATGAGCTCGCCCGTGCCCGCCGTGGCCGGCAGCGCGACCGGTCAGGCGGCGCGCTAGCGATCGTCGACGGTCGTGCCGACACGGGTGTCCAGGCGCCCATCGCCGCGTCAGGCGATCGGCGCGCTCGCCCGCCCGGTCATGCGCGCGACCGCTCGCGCTCTCGTCCCACCGTCCCGCCGGCTTGCGGCGACCGAGGCACGGAGTCGCCCGCGCCGGGGATCGTTGCGTGAATCGTCGTGCCCCGACCGGGCTCGGAGTCGACCTCGAGCCAGCCGTCGAGCGCCGCGACGCGGTCGGCGAGGCCACGGAGGCCGCTGCCCTTGGCGGGGTCTGCTCCGCCGATGCCGTCGTCCGTGGCCCGGACGTCAACCACGTCGCCGTCCGTCGTTACGGCGATGCGAGCATGGGTTGCGCGCGCGTACCGCGTGATGTTCGTGAGCGCCTCGGCGACCACGAAGTAGACGGCCGCCTCCACCGGCTCGGGGAGACGTCCTCGGGGCAGGGGGGCGATCTCGACATGCACCGGGACGCGCTGGGCTAGCGCGTCGAGCGCCGGGCCGAGCCCGCGATCGGAGAGAACCGCCGGGTGGATCCCGCGGGCGAGCTCGCGCAACTCGCGCATCGCGCCGTCGAGGTCGGTCATCGCCGCGTCGAGCAGCACGCCCGCTGCCTCCGGGTCGCGATCGAGACGTGAGCGAGCCGTCTGGAGGGCGAGGGCGAGGGCGACGAGCTGCTGCTGTGCGCCGTCGTGCAGGTCACGCTCGATCCGGCGGCGCGCCGCGTCGGTGCTCTCCACCAGGCGGGTCCGCGACGCGCGAAGCTCCTGAACGCTTGCCCGCAGTTGCGCATCGAGCCGCGCGTTCTCCAGGGCGAGGGCGGCAGCGCCGCCGACCGCCCGCATGAGCTCGCGCTCCTCACCCACCGACGCCGTGTGGACGAGCATCGCCACCGGCCCACCGTCGTGCTCCACCGGCACGCATCTGCGGTTCCGTCCTTGGCCGGGAGCGCGAGGTCGACGCCCTCGGCGTCCACCCATTCCCCGCGTTCCGGCAGCTAGTACGCCATCCGCAGCGTCGGGTCGCCGAGTGCGTCGGCGAGCGTCACGCAGCGCTCCGTGCCGACGACCGGCACTGAGACGCGCGACGAGCTCGCTCACCGCGGCAGCGGCGGCGACGCGGCGACGAAGGAGCCCGACCAGGAACGCGAACGGCACGACGGCGAGCGCGCGCGGCCGCGACGGCGTCGAGCGTCTCCTCCGGCGTTCGACCCCGAGTGCCCCATTCATCTCCGGAACGCGCCGAGATCCTTGACCGCCTCGAGCGCGAGCACGCGCGGCGACGCGGAGTAGCGGGTGGTGAGTCAAAGTCAGCCGCGCAGGGTCGTCGTTTGCAGGTATGGGTCCGCGTTGATCTCGGCTTCCGTGAATCGCTCGGTGACCCATTGCTTGCGAGAGAACAGGACGGTCTGGTCGCTGTAGTGGCGGCTGGCGGGGTTGGCGGACTGGGAGTAGGTGAGGATGGTGCGTCCTCGGGGACCCTCCGGTGTCAACTCGACGGCCATGATGAAGCTCGAGCCGAAGATGGCGGGGGGCTTGCCGCCCGGGCGCTGACGTCTCCGACCCGGCGGCGGCCCGGTGTGGCGCGGCGGCGGCCCGGTCTGCGGGCCGGTTTGGCCCGGTCGCGGGCGGATGATTTCCGGGCCCGTCGAAGCGGCGGCCTCGATGACGTTGAAGCAGCCTTTCTCGTCGGGGCAGCCGGGCAGGGTGATCCCGGCCCAGCGCCTGGGGCTGCCCGCGGTGCGGTTGTGCTCGAGGATCTGCACGGCGTCCGCGAGGGCGCGTTGCACGTCCGCGTTGCTGCTGTCGATCGAGCGCGGGGTGGTGAGCGGGTGGCCGGGATCGAAGGGCACCCGCCACCAACTGTCCCTGTCCCCACCCTGGAAGAACGTCTCCCAGAGCTGCTCGCCGCGGCTGCCGACGTCGGCACGACCGTCCCAGCGAGCAAGGGTGTCGCAGGCGGCGCGCACGTCGACGCGTGTGCCGTCGCCGGCGGTCAGGACGGGGTGCGCGCGGCACATGGCAACCACGTCGCGGCGGCCGACGTCGGCGCTGAAGTTGCGGTTGCCGAGCGTGGCGGCCTGCAGGGTGCGCAGCGTGAAGCCGGGTCGGCCGAGGCCGTCGCTGCCGGCGAGGCGCTGGGCGATCATGTCGAGCCCAAGGCGGGTCCGCGGTTTCCGCTCGGTGCCGGTGTCGCCGAAGATGGCCGGGTAGCCGGTGATCGGCGCGGCGGGGTTGGTGAGCCACGGGCTGTCGTTGGAGTTGGCCACGTAGTCCGTGCGGGTCAGCTGTGGGACGCGGCTCGGCGCGAAGATGCCGCCCTGGACGGCGCCGGGGTCGTTGCCCCAATCGCACGCAGACCTCGAGCCGTTGAGGAAAAACGCTTCGGGGTAGCGGGCCTTGCCTTCGGCGGTGTCGATGCACTGTGCGGCGTGCGCGTCGGTGACGTGGGGGACCACTGACGCGTCGGCGAAGTACGCCGTCCCGCCGGCATCGACGGCGAGCGTGTTGGTGAAGGGGATGCCCTGGTAGGCGTCCTGCGCGGCGCGGAGCTGAGCGATGTTCTGGGAGGTGCCCATCGCCAGCCATTCGTTCATCGATCGCAGGTTGTCGGCGTTGACGTCACGAATGGCGAACGCGGTCGTGGCCGTCCAGCCGGTGGCCAGCACCGGCCCGTACCGTGAGCCGTACAGGGTCCGCCTGACGGTTGACAGCTCGCCGTCGACACCGCGAACGGGGACCGTCACGTTCTGCCTGCTCATCGCCACGGTCCGACCATCCACCCGATAGCTGGTCGGCTTTCCAGGGACGAGGTCGAGCTGGAAGATGGTGTAGCGCTGGGCGGTCGAAGTCGTGTGGGTCCAGGCGACGCCCTTGGTATGGCCGATCTCGACGACGGGTGTGCCGTAGACGCTGGCGCCCGCGACATCCAACACCCCGGGAATGGTGAGCTGCACCTGATAGAAGCGGGCGTGGCCGGCCCACGGGCGGTGCGGGTTGGCGAACAGCATCCCGTCGCGA
>JBKOYW010000296.1:0-4965 GCA_046744275.1 Actinomycetota bacterium | reverse complement strand
GACCCGAACGCCGCCAAGCACCGCGGGCTCACCTACTTCCTCATGGACATGGAGCAGGACGGCGTCGAGATCCGCCCGCTGCGCCAGATCACCGGCGAGGCCGAGTTCAACGAGCTGTTCATCGAGGAGGCTCGGATCCCGGACGCGAACATCGTCGGCGGCGAGGGCAACGGCTGGCCGGTCGCGATCACGACGCTCATGCACGAGCGCGCCGGCCTCGCCTTCGCGCTCCAGGTGCGCGTGCAGGTCGCGCTGCACGAGCTCCGCGACGACATCCGCGAGGCGGGGAAGGCGGACGACCCGCTGGTCCGCCAGCGCTTCGCGCAGCTCTACACCGAGGCGCAGGTGCTGC
Source organism: Actinomycetota bacterium (assembly GCA_046744275.1). Classification (GTDB taxonomy): domain Bacteria; phylum Actinomycetota; class Thermoleophilia; order Solirubrobacterales; family Solirubrobacteraceae; genus DASSUW01. Next base: position 4,613 of record JBKOYW010000296.1, on the reverse strand, counting down.
GGCTCAACGCCTACCGCGGCCTGACGGCGACCATGAAGCGCGGGGCGCCGGGTCCAGAGGGCTCGCTCGGCAAGTGGCACTGGGCCGAGGTCAACCAGGGGCTGACCGAGCTGGCGATGGACGTCGCCGGCCAGCGCGCGCTGCTCGGCGACGGCACGTGGCCGTACCGCTTCCTGCGCGCCCGCGCGAACTCGATCGAGGGCGGCACCACCGAGATCCTCAGGAACATCGTCGCCGAGCGCGTCCTGGGGCTGCCGAGGGCATGAACTTCGACCTCTCCGACGACCAGCGGACGATCAAGACGACGGCGCGCGAGTTCCTGGGCGCGCGGTATCCGCTGGCCGAGGTGCGGCGGCTGGCGCTCGAGGACGAGCGCGGCTTCACCGACGCGCAGTGGCGCGAGATGGTCGAGCTGGGGTGGCCGGAGATCGCCGAGATCGGGACCGTCGAGATGATCGTGGTGGCCGAGGAGCTGGGCTACGCGCTCGCCCCGACGCCGCTCCAGTCGACGTGGGCGGCCGGCCTGCTCGGGGCCTCGCTCGATGGCGCGCAGCGCGGCGCTGTGGTGATCGGCGACCTGGCCGCCGACGCCGGGACCGCCGACGTGCTGGTCGACTGGGACGGCGCCGTGGTCACCGGCGCGTCGGTGGAGCCGGTGAAGGGCCTCGATCCCACTCGGCGCCTGTTCCGGGTCAGCGGCGGCGAGCGATCGGGTGGCGGCGACGTCGAGCGCGGTCGTCTCCAGGTCATGGTCATGAACGCGGCCGAGTCGGTCGGCGTCGCCGAACGGGCGATGGAGATGGCGGTCGCCTACGCGAAGGAGCGCAAGCAGTTCGGGCGCGCGATCGGCTCATACCAGGCGGTCTCGCATATGTGCGCGCAGATGCTGCTCGAGGTCGAGGGCGCGCGCTCGGCCGTCTACTGGGCGGCGTGGGCGCTCGACCACGAGCCGGAGTCGGCGCCGCTGGCCGCCACCTGCGCGAAGGCCTACGCCGGCGACACCGGGCGCCGGGTCCCGCGCGGCGCGCTGCAGGTGCACGGCGGCATTGGCTTCACCTGGGAGCACGACCTGCACTTCTTCCTCAAGCGCGGCGAGGCGAACGCCCACGCCTACGGCGAGGGCACCGAGCACCGCGAGCGGATCGCCGGACTGGCCGGGCTCTGAACCTCGCGCGCCGCGCGCGCGTATGCCCTTCGTCCACATCCGACCTGAGGGGGTAAGGGTGAACCGACGCAGGCTCCAGCTCGTGCTGGTCTTCGGCGTGGTGTCGCTGCTTGCGGCCGTGGGGGTGGCCGTCGCGACCGGCGGCCGTGACATCCGCGAGCGTTTGACCGGGTATGAGGAGACGCCCATGACGATCTCCTCGCCCGCCAGCGGCGAGTTCAAGGCGCACATCAGCCGATTCTCGGAGCGGATCGACTACGAGCTCTCGTACCGCGACTTCCCGACCGATGTCACGCTGGCGCACATCCACTTCGGCGCCCGTGCGACCAGCGGCGGCATCAGCGTCTGGCTGTGCGCGAACAACCCGCCGATCACGAACGCGCCCCCCGGGACGCAGGCGTGCCCGGTGCGCGAGGGGACGATCACCGGCACCATCGAGCCGGATGACGTGGTCGGACCGGCCGGCCAGGGCATCACGGCCGGCGAGTTCGAAGAGCTCATCGACGCCATCCGCGCGGGCGTGACCTACGCCAACGTGCATACCGTCGAGCGGGCCGGCGGCGAGATCCGCGCCCAGCTCGAGGACGACAACGATCGCCACTAGTGACCACACTTCCCCGGGCGCCCGTCCCGCAGGGGCGCCCGGGGATGCTCATCCCTGAAGGAACTGCTCGACCGTCTCCTGCTTGGTCTGCTCGTCGACCGTCAGGCCGGCGCCGCCGTCCGGGAGCGTCGTGTTGCCGCTCGGGGTGAGCACGTACTTCTTCGCGTTGCCGCCGATCAGCTCGGCGCCGATCAGGCCGAGCAGCGTGGGACCGGACATGTCCGACCGCACCGCCTTCGGCGCCGCCCATGACACCCACGGCAGGCGGATGAAGGTCTCGAACGAGATCACCTTGGACTTGATCGCGCTCATGATCTTCTGCTGCCGGCGGGCGCGCGCCTTGTCGTCCTCCTGCGGCCGGCAGTCGTTCTTGCGCGTGCGGGCGAGGGCGAGCGCCTGCTCGCCGTTCAGCTCGTGCGTGCCGGCCTTCAGCCGCAGCGTGTAGCCGCCGTTGCGCGAGCCGCCGTTGATCTTCGAGATCACGCAGTTGCCGGTGTAGGTGATGCCGCCGAGCGCGTCGACCAGCTCCGGGAAGTTCTCGAAGTTGACCTCGACGAGGTGGTTGACGTCCACCCCCAGGTAGCTCTCGACCGTCTCGATCGCGAGCGACGGGCCCCCGAGCGCGTACGCCGCGTTGATCTTGTTGGTGCCGTGGCCAGGAATGTCGACGACCGTGTCACGCAGGATCGAGAGCTGCGCGTTGGCGCCGCCGCCGACGCGCAGCAGCAGGATCGAGTCCGACCGGCTCGCCTGGCCGATCGTCTGCGCGCCCGGCTCCGCGGTGTCCTTGGTCCGGGCGTCGGAGCCGAGCACGAGGATCGTGTTCGGCGACGTGAGCGGGTAGCCGCCGCCGCTGAGCTTCGCGTCGGCCGCGTCGGAGATCTTCGACGACTGGATCTGGGCGCTGATCAGGAACACGACGAGGGAGACGAGCAGCCAGGCGACGACCGCCATCCCGAGGTAGCCGATCACGCGGCCGACGGTGAGCTTCCGGCGCCGGCCGGGAACACGCTCACGGCGGCGGAACGGCCACACGCGCCGCTTCGACGGCTCGTCGCGCGGCTCACCCCGGCTCGGGCCCAGATCCTCGTCGCGCCGCCACGGCAGGCGGGGGCGCGATCGGTATTTCGTGTACTGCGGCGGGTCGTCTGGGCGGTGGTCGGCCATGGGGTATCGTGGCCCGCGTGGTCGAGCGAGGCGTCATAGGCGTCGACCTCGGCGGCACAAAGCTCCTGGCCGGCGCGGTCGACGCCGACCTGGGCGTCCATCACCGTACCAACCGCCTCATCTACGGTCTGGATCAGGACGGCCTCGTGCAGATGGTCGCGGACGCCGTCGAGGAGATCAGGACCGCCGTGGGCGGCGGGATCGAGGCGGTCGGGTTCGGCATCCCGTGCACGTTCGACTCGCGGACCGGCATGGCCGTGCAGGCGGCCAACGCGCCGCTGGCCGACATCCGCTTCCACGAGGTGATGGCGGAGCGGCTCGGGCTCCCGGTGGTGGTCGACAACGATGCGAACTGCGCCGTCCTGTGCGAGGCCCGCGTGGGCGTCGCCGCTGGGTGCACCGACGTCGTCCTGCTCACGATCGGGACCGGGATCGGCGGCGGCCTGCTGCTCGGCGGCGAGGTCTACCGCGGCTGGATCGGCGGCGGCGCCGAGATGGGGCACATGGTGGTCGACATGAACGGGCCGCCGTGCCAGTCCGACTGCCCGAACTACGGTTGCCTGGAGACGGTCTGCTCGGGAACGACGCTGGTGCGGCTGGCGTCGGTGGCGGTCGCTCGGCGGCCGGACACCGCGCTGGGTCACGCGCTGGAGGAGGGTCGCGAGCTGACCGGCCCGCTGATCACCGAGCTCGCCCAGGAGGGCGACCCCGTTGCGTGCGACGCGATCACCACCATCGGCGAGCGGCTCGGCATCGGGCTGGTCTCGCTGGTGAACATCTTCAACCCGCAGGCCGTGGTGATCGGCGGCGGGGTGAGCGCGGCAGGCGAGCTGCTGCTCGAGCCGGCACGCAAGATGGTGCGGGAGCGCGCGCTGGCGCCGGGGCGCGATGTGGTGCGGATCGAGGCGGCCGCCTTCGGGGCCGAGGCGGGGCTCGTAGGGGCGGCGCTGGCGGCGCGCGAGGGCGGCGGCGTGGCGCGGGCGGGTTTCGCGGAGTCGGTCGCGTGACGGGCGGGCGGCTGGTCGTCTGCCCGACGCCGATCGGGAACCTCGAGGACGTCACGCTGCGGGTGCTGTCCGCGTTGCGCGACGCCGACGTCGTGGCCTGCGAGGACACGCGCCGCACGCGGGTGCTGCTCGAGCGCTACGGGGTCCAGGCGTCGTTGATCTCGTATCACGAGCACAACGAGCGCGAGCGGGCGGCCGAGCTGGTGGAGCGGATGCGGGACGGCGCGGTCGTCGCTCTGGTCTCAGACGCCGGGATGCCGCTCGTGTCCGATCCCGGCTACGTGCTCGTGCAGGGCTGCGTCGCGGCCGGGCTCGAGGTCGAGGTGCTGCCCGGGCCGTCGGCCGCGCTGGCGGCGCTGGTCGCCTCGGCGCTCCCGGCGGACGCCTGGCGCTTCGTCGGGTTCCTGCCCCGCAAGCGGGCGGCGCTGGTGGAGGTGCTGGGGTCGCCGGAGACGGTCGTGGCGTTCGAGTCGCCTCGGCGGGTGGGCGCTTCCCTGGAGGTGCTCGCCTCGATCGATCCGGACCGGCCGGTCGCGGTCTGCCGCGAGCTGACGAAGGTGTACGAGGAGGTCGTGCGCGGGACAGCCTCGGAGCTTGCCTCGCGGTACGCCGGTTCGCCGCCGAAGGGCGAGGTCGTGCTGGTGATCGGCGGCGCGCCGCCCCGCGAGGG
>JBKOYW010000204.1:0-4443 GCA_046744275.1 Actinomycetota bacterium | reverse complement strand
CGCGCGGCCGCTCGCCTGTCCCGGCGCTCGAAGCGGTGAGCTGGCTCGGCTGCCGGCTGGCCGAGAAGTCGCTCGCTCCCGGAGCGCGAACGTTGCTGGTCTCGCACGCGATCGGCCAGGCGGTCGAGCTCGCACCGGGTGTCCGCCTGATCGCCCACTTCTCCGGCCTCGGGACCCTCCAGCTCGACGCGGCGTAGCAGCCGCCGGCAGCTCGCCGAGCTGGCGGTCGACGCGCGGTACGAGGCAGCCGAGCTCGCCTTCGCAGCGGGTGGGCTCGGGCAGGCGAAGCGTCTGGTGGAGGAGGTCCTGCGGGCCGAGCCGTACCGGGAGGCCGCGTGACGCCTGACGATGCGGCTTGCGAACGCGCTGGGCGACGAGGCCGGCGTCATCCGCGCGTACCAGCGCTGCGAGCAGGCGCTGGCCGCGGTCGGCGCCGCGCCGGGCCCGACGAGCCGGGAGCTGCTCGAGCGCCTGCGGCGCTAGGCCACGACTTCCATGCCGACGAGGTCCTCGTCGGACGCGGCGCGCGGGTCCTCGACGTCGAGCACGGCCTCCATCGCGGCGATCGCGACGGCCAGCTGCTCGGCGTCGGGCTCGCGCGTCGTGAGCTTCTGCAGCTGCATGCCGGGCCACATCAGCTTCTGCACCCAGCCCTTGCGGCGGTTGCGGCCGGCCCACTTGATGACCTCGAAGCTCAGGCCGGCGATCAGCGGTACGCCGAGGATGCGCGAGGCGAGCAGCAGGTACCAGGCGGGCAGCCCGATCGGCGCGAACACGAAGATGGCCACGATCATCACGATCAGCAGGAAGCTCGTGCCGCAGCGCGGGTGCAGCCGCGAGAAGCGCTGGGCGTTCTGCGGGGTGAGCTCCAGCCCTGCCTCGTAGCAGGAGATCGTCTTGTGCTCGGCGCCGTGGAACTCGAACACGCGCCGTAGGTCGCGCAGCCGCGCGAGCAGCACGATGTAGCCGAGGAAGATCGCGGTGCGCACGATGCCCTCGACGAGCCAGAACAGGAACGCGGAGCCGAGCTGGTCCTTGAACAGGCTGGTGAGCCCGACCGGCACGACGAAGAACAGGCCGACGGCGAACAGCAGCGCGACCAGCACTGTGCCGAACCACATGGCGCCCGAGATCGGCTCCTCCTCCTCGGGAAGCTGCGCGTTGGCCGACAGGCCGAGCGCCTTGAAGCCGACGTTGAGCGACTCGACGAGCGCGACGACGCCGCGGACGACCGGCCAGCGCAGCACGCGAGCTCGCTTGGTCCAGGAGACGAGCGGGAACGACTGGACGTCGATCTCGCCGTCGGGCTTGCGCACGGCGACCGCCCAGGTCGAGACGCCGCGCATCATCACGCCCTCCATCACGGCCTGGCCGCCCACAGGGGCGTCGCGCTGGGCCATGAGGAGGTCGTCAGGCAGCCGGGTCTCGTCGCTCACGAGCTAAGCATCGGCAACGAGGCCCGACGGCTGGAGTGGCCTACGAGCCGCCGCGCTGGCGCTTCGCGGCGCGGCGCTGGAAGCGCTCGACGCGGCCGCCGGTGTCGACGAGCTTCTGCTTGCCCGTGTAGAACGGATGGCAGTTGGAGCAGATCTCCACGTGCAGGTCACCCTTCGTCGAGCGTGTCTTGAACGTGTTCCCGCAGGTGCAGGTCACGGTCGCCTCGACGTAGTCGGGATGGATGTCCGTTTTCATGATGTAGTCCAGTGTAGATGGCGCTCCACGTCCGCGATCTCGGCTCCGGCCCGCCCGTGGTGTTCCTCCATCCCGGGCCCGGGCTCGATGGCTCTGCGTTCCTGCCGTGGGCGAACGCGCTCGTCGACGCGCGCTACCGCGCGCTGCTGGTCGACCTGCCCGGCAGCGGCCGCTCGCCGGCCGGCGACTGGACGCTGCGCGGCATGGCGCGCGAGGTGGAGACGGTGATGCGCGGGCTGGACGAGCCGACCCTGCTCGGGCACTCCTTCGGCGGCTACGTCGCCATGCAGCACCTCGTCGACTTCCCCGGCAGCGCCAGCCGCCTCGTCGCCTCGTCTACCGACAGCGACGAGGAGGAGCCGGAGGACGCGCCCGAGGACCGGTTCGAGGGCCTGCCCGAGGACGTCGCCGCGGGCGTCCGCGCCGGCTTCGAGCGCGAGCACGACGTGGCCACGCCGGAGGAGTGCCGCCAGGTCTGGCGCGACCAGATGCCGTTCTTCGCAGTCGACCCCGCGAAGGTCGAGCCGATGCTCGACGACGTCGTCTTCCAGCCCGAGGCGCACCGGGCGCGCGACTTCGGCGACCTGCACGCGCTCGACGCGCTCGCGGCGGCCGACATCCCGGTGCTCGCGATCGCCGGCTCCGAGGACCGCCCGACTCCGCCGGCCTGCGCGCGGCGGATCGCCGCCACCGCCCCGCGCGGCGAGCTGCTGATCATCGACGGCGTCGGGCACTTCCCGTTCGCCGAGGCGCCCGACCGCTACTGGCCGGCGCTGACCGACTGGCTCGCCCGCGCGTAAGGGTCTACGATCCCGGGCGGGAGGCGATGCACATGCGCGCACTGTGGCTGGTCGTGCTGGCGGTGGTCGTTGTGGTCGTGGGGGCGGTGATCTCGATCGGCGGGGACGATCCCGCGCCGGGCACCCGTGCTGCGGCCGAGAGCGACGCGGGCGCCGAGAGCGAAGGCGAGGCCGAGGACGAGGCCGCTGCCGAGCGTGAGGCCGAGGCCAGGGGCGAGGTCGACGAGGAAGAGGAGGAAGAGGGTCTCGGCCCGGCCGAGCCCGACGACTACTTCCTCTTCCAGCGCTCGACCGGCCGCGAGCTGCCGAGCGCCGAGGACTTCACGCGCTCGGTGCGCCAGGCGCGCACGCTGCGTCGCGCGACCGCGCGCGCCGCGCGCCAGCGCGGGCCGCAGTGGACGCTCGAGGGCCCGACCAACATCGGCGGCCGGCTCGTCGACCTCGCCGTCGACCCGTTCAACGCCGACACCGTGTTCGTCGCGGCCGCGACGGGTGGCGTGTGGAAGACCACCGACGGCGGCAGCACGCTGCAGCAGGCGTGGGCCGACGACGCCTCGCAGTCGATGGGCGCGATCGCCATCGGCCCGGACGGCACGGTCTGGGCCGGCACCGGCGAGCTCAACCCGGGCGGCGGCAGCATCACGTTCGGCGGCACCGGCATCTACCGCTCCGACGACGCCGGCGCGAGCTGGCGCCGGAGCGGGCTCGAGAACAGCGGCACGACCGGCCGCATCGTCGTGCACCCGACCGATCCCGACACCGTATACGTGGCGGCCGGCGGCTCGCTGTTCACGCCCGGAGGCGAGCGCGGTATCTACCGCACCACCGACGGCGGCCGCTCGTGGCGGCGCATTCTCGCGCCCGCGACGCCGTTCTCCGGCGGCGCCGACCTCGCGATGGACCCGACCAACCCGAACCGCCTGTTCGCCGCCATGTGGGATCACCGCCGCGAGCCCGACATCCGCACGTACGGCGGCGTCGGCTCCGGCCTGTGGCGCAGCAACGACGGCGGCAACACGTGGACGCGGCTCGAGAACGTGGTGACCAAGACTCCGGGTGACACGACCGGCCTGGCCGTCGACCAGAGCCTCGGCCGCATCGGCGTCGCGCTCGCCCCGAGCAACCCGGATCGCGTGTACGTGATCACCACCGCCACGTTCGGGCAGGACAAGGGCTTCTACGTGTCCGACGACGGGGGCGACTCGTTTACCACCGCGATGCTGCCTGGCTCGCAGGGCGGCTTCGGCTGGTGGTTCGGCCGCATCTGGGTCGATCCGGCGAACGCCGACCACCTGTTCGTCGCCGGCGTCAACCTGCGCGAGTCCATGACCGCCGGGCAGGCGTGGGCGAACTCGGGCGGCCTTCACGCCGACCAGCATGCGATGCAGTGGGACGCCAAGGTCGCCGGCCGCGTCTACGAGGGCAATGACGGTGGCCTCTATCGCTCCGACGCCAACGGCGCGAGCCAGACCTGGCGGAAGGCGACCCGCGAGCCGTACACGCAGCACTACCAGGTCGAAGTGGCCGAGACCGACCCGTCGCGGCTCACCGGCGGGACGCAGGACAACGGCTGCATCCGCTCCTGGGGCCCGGCCTCGTGGAACGGCTACGGCTGCGGCGACGGCGAGTACGTCCCGATCGACTGGAGTGACCCGAACATCTACTACGGCTGCTCGCAGTACGGCGCCTGCCGCCGGTACACCGATAGCGCCACGGGTACGAGCAGCACCAACATCCAGGACGGCGCGGCGTCCGTGCGCTGGAACTGGCACTCGCCGCTGGTGATCGATCCCAACGATCCGGCGGTCCTCTACTTCGCCGGCAACCAGCTCAACCGCTCGACCGACCGCGGGGACACTTGGACGGCGCTCAGCCCGCCGCACCCGGACGACCTCACGGGCACGTTCGAGCAGGGCCGCGACGACCCGATCTACCGCAACTGGGGCTGTCT
>JBKOYW010000027.1:0-7628 GCA_046744275.1 Actinomycetota bacterium | reverse complement strand
GGTCCGGCGGCAGGTGCCGGAGTCCTGGCGCCGGCGCCTGCCGGTGCCGCTCGCGGCGGGGCTCTACGGCGTGCTGCTCGGGCTCGGCTTCACGACGTTCATCCTCACGTTCGCGGTCTGGGCGCTGGCCGGCGCGTGCGTGGCCGTGGGCGATCCCGCGCTCGGCCTGGCGGTCGGCCTCGCGTTCGGTGCCGGGCGGCTGCTGCCGGTCGTCGCCCTCGCTCCCACCGCCGGCACCGGTCCCGGCGCCGCCCTCCACGCCGCGATGGCCGAGCGGCCGCAGATCCTGCGCTCGCTGCGGGCGGTCGACGCGGTCGCGCTCGCGGCGTGCGCGGTCGTGCTGGTGGCCTGATGGCCGAGAAGCTGGCGTCGAACGCGAGCGATCCGAGCGTGGACGGGCGGCTCGTGGCCTGGCACGAGGCCGGCACCGCGGGGATCCTGACGCGCAGCGGCGCGGCGGTGCGGGTGGCGGGCAGCCATCCCGCGCTCGGCGGCGGGAGGATCGCGGTCGTCAACGGCGCGCGGATCGACGTGGAGGCGACCTCGGGCGACGGGTTCGAGCTCAGCATCCCCGCCCCGGGCGCCGACGCGGTCGCCGTCTCGGCGTCATGGCTGGCCTGGCGGGCGCGCGAGGGCGACGGCGACGTCATCTACGCGGCCCCGCTGGCGGGCGGGGCGCCGGCCGAGGTCGTCCGCGCGTTCGAGCTCGGCCGGCCCGCGCTGGAGGGCGGGCGCCTGGCCTTCCATGTGACCAGCTCGCGCTCCGGCCGGATCATCGTGATCGACCTCGCGACGGGCCAGGGCGGCACCGTCCGGCAGGAGAGGCGCGCGCTGCTGCTCAACCCCTCGCTGCACGGCGGCCGGCTCCTCTACGTCCGCGCGGTCTTCTCGGGCCAGGAGCTGCGGCTCGGCCCCGTCACCCGCCGCTCGCCCCGGCGCGACCGCCGCCTGTGGACGACCGTGCCGACCGGCCGCCGCGACGCGGGCCACGAGCCCGGCGACGTCCACAAGAAGCACGGCCAGCCGCACAAGCTGTGGCCGCGCCCGCGCCGCGGCCTGTCGGCGACGCTGTGGACCACGGCGCTGGCCGAGGACGCCGCCTACGTGACCCGCCTGCGCCAGGTGTCAGGCAAGCCGCTGGCCGCCGAGATCCTGCGCGTGCCCCGCTGACGGGCCGGGTAGGGGTCCCTCCAAGAAAGGGGAGGTCATGATTCGGAGGATGCTCGCCGCGGCGATCGCGACCGCGGCACTGGCGGCACCGGCGGCCCAGGCCGGTCATCACGACAGCTTCGTGAAGGAGCCGACCGCGATCGGCAGCGGCGGCGCGGCGGGGACCGTCGACGCGCTCGCCACCGAGGCGGCGATCGTCACGCTGCGCCACGGCGGCACCGCGGTCGACGCGACCGTGGCGGCGGCCGGCGTACTCGGCGTCACCGAGCCGTTCTCGGCCGGCATCGGCGGCGGCGGCTTCATGGTCATCCGCACGCCGCAGGGGCGGATCACCACGATCGACGGCCGCGAGAAGGCACCGGACGCGATGCGGCCGGACTCGTTCTTCGAGAACGGCGTCGCGCTGGCGTTCGACCCCGCGCGCTTCAGCGGCCTGTCGGCCGGCGTTCCCGGCACCGTCGCGCAGTGGGACGAGGCGCTTGACCGCTACGGCCGGTTCTCGCTGCGCAAGGTGCTCCGGCCCGGCATCGACGTCGCCCGCCGCGGCTTCGTGGTCGACCAGACGTTCGTGGATCAGACGACGCCCGTCATCGACTACTTCAACGACGTGCCGTCGACGGCGGCGATCTACCTTGACCCGGACGGCACGCCGCGCGACGTCGGCAGCACGCTGAGCAACCCGGACCTCGCCCGCACGTACGAGCTGATCGCCCGCTTCGGCGAGCGGGCCTTCTACAGCGGGCCCGTGGCGCGCGCAATCGCAGCGGCGGCCGCGCGGCCACCGATCGCCGCGGACGCGAACCACGTCTGGCGCCCCGGCCTGATGACCGAGAGCGACCTGCGCGAGTACGACGCGGTGTGGCGCGAGCCGACGCGGATCGGCTACAAGGACCTCGACGTGTGGGGCATGGGCCCGCCGTCGAGCGGCGGCTCGACCGTCGGCGAGGCGCTGAACATCCTCGAGGGCCTCCCCCTGTCGCCCGCCAACCGCACGCAGTCGCTGCACTACTACCTCGAGGCGTCGCGCTACGCGTTCGCCGACCGCAACAAGTACCTCGGCGATCCCGACTTCGTGAACGTGCCGCTGCGCTGCCTGCTGTCCGACTCGTTCGCGGCCCAGCGGCGGTCGCTGATCACCAACCAGGCCGTCAACGCCGCGGTCCCGGGCGGCGACTGCGGACCTCCGGGCACCGTGGCGCTCGCCCAGGAGGGGCCGTCGACGACCCACCTCACGGTCGCCGACAAGCACGGCTTCGTCGTCTCGTACACGTTCACGATCGAGTCGACGGGTGGCAACGGCATCGTCGTCCCGGGCTACGGGTTCCTGCTCAACAACGAACTGACGGACTTCAACTTCGACTCGACCACTCATCCCAACCGGGCCGACGGCGGCAAGCGGCCACGCAGCTCGATGGCGCCGACGATCATCACCCGCTCCGGCCGGCCGGTCCTCGCGGTCGGGTCGCCGGGCGGCTCGATGATCATCACCACGGTGCTGCAGGTCCTGACCGAGCGGCTCGAGCTCGGCAAGACGCTGCCGCAGGCGATCGCCGCCCCGCGCGCGTCGCAGCGCAACGGCGCGACCTCGATCGCCGAGCCGGCGTTCATGCAGACCGAGGCGCCCGCGCTGACCGCGAACCACGGGCACGCGTTCGGGACGCCGCAGACCGAGATCGGAGCGGTCACCGGGATCGAGTTCCTCGACCACGGGCGCTTCCTGGCGGCCGCCGAGCCGGCCCGCCGCGGCGGAGGCAGCGCCGCTGTCGTCAAGAAAGATCGTTAGCGAAGCTAATTAGGGGTCTGACCCCACACGGGGTCAGACCCCTCGGCGAGGTCGTCGAGGACCGGCAGCAGGGCGTAGGCGCCGTCGACGACGGCGTCCGCGTCCGCCAGCGCCTCGATCGCGAACGGGCCGGTGGCGACGGCGACCACGCGCACGCCGTCGGCCCGGGCGCAGGCGATGTCGCGTGGCGTGTCGCCGATCACGACCGTGCGCTCGCGCGGCCAGTCGCCGGCACGGGCGCGCGCGATCGCCGGCAGCTCCTCGCGGTCGAGGTGGTCGGAGCCGAAGCCGCCCTGGCCGGGCTCGAAGTACGCGCCGATGCCGGCGCTGGCGAGCTTGCGCCGCGCGATGGGCTGGAGGTTGCCGGTGACGAGCGAGAGCCGGTACTCGCCGGGCCGTGCGGCGAGCGCCGCCAGCAGCTCCGGCACGCCGGGGGCGACAGCGGCCGAGAGGTCGGGCGGGCAGAGGTCCTCGTAGGCGGCCACCGCCGCGTCCATCACGTCGGGCCAGCGCGCGTCGGCCTCGTCGCCGTTCACGCCGGCCTGGATCAGGAGGTCGCGCACGATCGCCGCGTCGGTGCGCCCCGCGAACTCCACCTTCAGCCCGTCGAGCGGCGGGATGGCGTGCACGCGCGCCGCCGCCTCCCGCAGCGCGCGGCCGTGCTCGATCGACGCGCGCTGGAGCAGCGTGCCGTCGATGTCGAAGAGCAGGAGGACCGTCAGCGCTTGAGGTCCAGGCCGGGCTCGAGCCGGCGCGCGAAGGCGGCAATCAGCTTGGCGGCGTTCTCGACGTCGTCGAGCTGGACCATCTCCACCGGCGAGTGCATGTAGCGCAGCGGCACCGAGACGACCGCCGACGGGATGCCGCCGCGGGAGCGGTGGAAGGCGTCGGCGTCGGTGCCGGTCGAGCGCGCGGACGCGGCCACGGTGAACGGGATGCCCTCGGCCTCGCCGGCCGCGTGCAGCAGCTCGAATACCGTCGGGTCGAGCGTCGAGCCGCGCTGGAGCACGGGGCCGGAGCCGAACTTGTGGCGGCCGGTCTCCTTCTCGTCGCTGCCCGGCGGGTCGGTCGCGAACGTCACGTCCACCACCACCGCGATGTCGGGCCGCAGCGTGTACGCGGTCGTGTGGGCGCCGCCGAACGTGATTTCCTCCTGCGCGACGGCGACCGCCGCCACGTCGCCGGGAGCGCCGCCCGCCTCGGCCACCAGCCGCGCCGCCTCGAGCGCCACGAAGCAGCCGAGCCGGTTGTCCATCGAGCGCGAGATCACGCGGTTGTTGGGCAGCTCCACAGGCTCCCCGGCGATCACCGCGACGTCGCCGATGCGCACCCGCGAGCGCGCGTCGTCGCCGTCCTTGGCGCCGATGTCGATGTGCATGTTCTTGAGCTCGGGCGCCTTCTTGCGCTCCTCGTCCTTGAGCAGGTGGATGGGCTTCTTGCCGACCACGCCGGTGACCCGGCCGTCGCGCGTCGAGATCTCCACGCGCTGGCCGACGAGGATCACGGGATCCCAGCCGCCGACGCCGGTGAACCACAGGAACCCGTCGTCGTCGATGTGATGGACGATCAGCCCGATCTCGTCGATGTGCCCGACGACCGCGACGAACGGCCCGTCGCCGGTGCCCTTCACGCGTGCGACCGACGAGCCCACGGTGTCGTAGGTGATCTCGGCGAAGGCGGCCGCCGCGTCGCGGAAGACGGCGGCGGGCGCCTGCTCGTAGCCGGACGGGCCGGGGGCGGTGAGGAGCTTGCGAAGCGTGTCGGGGACGGGCATGAAGCCCGGCAGCTTATTAGCTGGCGGCTAGCAGCCCTCGCAGCACGAACTGGAGGATCCCGCCGTGCTTGAAGTACTCGACCTCCTTCGGCGTGTCGATCCGCACGCGCGCCTTGAACTCCGTCTCGCCGGCGCGGACCGTGACCTCCTTCGCATCGCCGCCCTCGACGCCGGTGATCGAGAACTCTTCCTCGCCGGTCAGCCCGAGCGACTCGGCGCTGTCGCCCTCGTCGAACTGCAGCGGCAGCACGCCCATGCCGACCAGGTTGGAGCGGTGGATGCGCTCGTAGGACTCGGCGATCACCGCCCGCACGCCGAGCAGCCGCGTGCCCTTGGCCGCCCAGTCGCGCGAGGAGCCCGAGCCGTACTCCTTGCCGGCGAGCACCACGAGCGGGGTGCCCTGCTCGGCGTACTTGATCGCGGCGTCGTAGATCGGCATCTCGTCGCCGTCCGGCTGCATCGCGGTCAGCCCGCCGATCAGCTCCTTGCCGCCGATCGTGTTGCGCAGCCGGATGTTCGCGAACGTGCCGCGCATCATCACCTCGTGGTTGCCGCGCCGTGAGCCGTAGGAGTTGAAGTCCTTGTTCTCGACGCCATGCTCGTTGAGGTACTTCGCGGCCGGCGAGTCCTTCTTGATCGCGCCCGCCGGCGAGATGTGGTCGGTCGTCACCGAGTCGCCGAGCACCGCGAGCACGCGCGCGCCCTCGATGTCGCCGACCGGCTCGGGCTCGCGTGGCAGGTCGGTGAAGAACGGCGGCTGGCGCACGTAGGTCGAGTCGTCGGCCCACGCGAAGCGGTCGCCCTCGGGCACCCCGAGCGAGTTCCAGCGCTCGTCTCCGGCGAACACCTCGCCATAGGACGACGTGAACATGTCGCTCTGCACGGCCTCCTCGACCGTGTGCGCGACGTCCTCGGCGCGCGGCCAGATGTCCTTGAGGTAGACGTCCTCGCCGTCCTTGTCCTGCCCCAGCGGCTCGTCGAGCAGGTCGATGTCCATCGTCCCCGCCAGCGCGTACGCCACGCACAGCGGCGGCGACGCGAGGTAGTTCATCTTCACGTCCGGGTTGATCCGGCCCTCGAAGTTGCGGTTGCCCGAGAGCACGGACACGACGGCCAGGTCCTCGGCGTTGACCGCGTCCGAGATCTCGTCCGGCAGCGGGCCGGAGTTGCCGATGCAGGTCGTACAGCCGTAGCCGACGAGGTGGAAGCCGAGCTCCTCCAGGTAGGGGATCAGGCCCGCGCGCTCGTAGTACTCCATGACCACCTTCGAGCCCGGCGCGAGCGACGTCTTGACCCACGGCTTGACCTCGAGCCCGCGCTCGACGGCGTTCTTGGCCAGCAGCCCGGCGCCGAGCATGACCGACGGGTTCGACGTGTTCGTGCATGAGGTGATGGCGGCGATGACGACATGCCCGTGGTCGAGCTCGGTCTCGGTGCCGTCCGCCAGCGTCACCTGCGCCTTGACCGAGACGCGGTCGGCGACCTGGACGCCGCCGGTGCCGGCGCCGGCCTCCTCCCCGTGGCGCTCGCGCGGCGTCGTGCGCTCGTGCGGCGCGGTCGGGTCCGAGGCCGGGAAGGTCTCCTCGAGCGGCTCGTCGCACTCGTCGGCCTCGGGGATGAACCCGTCCAGCGACATCCGGAACGACGCCTTGGACTCGGTCAGCGACACGCGGTCCTGCGGGCGCTTGGGGCCCGCCAGCGACGGCACGACGTCCCCGAGATCCAGCTCGAGCGTCTCCGAGTAGGTCGGCTCCTCGGAGTTCTCGTCGTGCCACAGCCCCTGCTCGCGTGCGTAGGCCTCGACGATCTCGATCCGCTCCTTCTCGCGCCCCGAGAACTCGAGGTAGCGCAGCGTCTCGGCGTCGATCGGGAACATCGCGCAGGTCGAGCCGAACTCCGGGCTCATGTTGCCGATCGTCGCCCGGTCCGCGAGCGGCAGGTTCGGCACGCCGGGGCCGTAGAACTCGACGAACTTGCCGACCACGCCGTGCTCGCGCAGCATCTGGGTGACCGTGAGCACGAGGTCGGTCGCGGTCGCGCCCTCGGGCAGCTCGCCCTGCAGCTTGAAGCCGACGACGCGCGGGACCAGCATCGACATCGGCTGGCCGAGCATGGCGGCCTCCGCCTCGATCCCGCCGACGCCCCATCCGAGCACGCCGAGGCCGTTGATCATCGTGGTGTGCGAGTCGGTCCCGACCAGCGTGTCGGGATACAGCGTCCCCTCGTTGTCGAACACCACGCGCGCGAGGTACTCGAGGTTGACCTGGTGCACGATGCCGGTGTCGGGCGGCACGACCTTGAAGGCATCGAACGCGCCCTGGCCCCAGCGCAGGAACGCGTAGCGCTCGCGGTTGCGCTCGAACTCCTTCTCGGCGTTGATCCGGAACGCGTCGCGCGTGCCGAACGCGTCGACCTGGACCGAGTGATCGATCACCAGCTCGGCCGGCACCAGCGGGTTGATCTTGTTCGCGTCGCCGCCGAGCTCGGCCATCGCATCGCGCATCGCGGCGAGGTCGACCACCGCCGGCACGCCGGTGAAGTCCTGCATCACCACGCGCGCCGGCGTGAACGCGATCTCCTTCGACGGCTCAGCCGTGTGGTCCCAGGTCGCGATCGCCTCGACGTCCTCGCGGCGCACGGCGGTCCCGTCCTCGTTGCGCAGGACGTTCTCGAGCAGGACCTTCAGCGAGAACGGCAGCCGCGCCACGTCGTACTTCGACTGGAGCGCGTCGAGGCGGTAGATCTCGTAGCTGCGCCCGCCGACAGCGAAGTCGGCACGGGCGTCGAAGGAGTT
This sequence comes from Actinomycetota bacterium, assembly GCA_046744275.1. Taxonomy (GTDB): domain Bacteria; phylum Actinomycetota; class Thermoleophilia; order Solirubrobacterales; family Solirubrobacteraceae; genus DASSUW01. The sequence goes on along the minus strand of JBKOYW010000027.1, from coordinate 107 downwards.
CTCGGGCATGGTGTCTCCGGTGTCAGAAGTCTCACCTTGAGACTACCCCGGAAGCGCCAGCCAACCCCTCCCGTAGTCCACCCGCACCGGATCGCCGTCCTTGGCAT
>JBKOYW010000230.1:0-4198 GCA_046744275.1 Actinomycetota bacterium | reverse complement strand
CCGCACGTCGACGTCGCCGCGGTCGGACACGACGCAGGAGCCGACGAAGCCGAGCGTGGTGATCGGCTCGTCGAGCTCCGGGTCGTAGACCGTGCCCAGCGCCTCGAAGACCTGGGTGCCCAGCCTCACGCGGGTCCCTCGACCAGCTGGGCCGCCTCGCGATCGGCCGGCGCCTCGGCCGGGAGCTGGAGCTCGGCCGGGACCTCGACGCCGTACAGCTTCGCCGCGTTGAGACCGAGGATCTTCTTCTTGCCCTCGACGCCGAGGCGCGGGTAGTCGGCGTACTCCTCGTCGCTGGGCATCTCCCAGTCGACGAAGCCCTCGACCTGCCACTTCGGCTCCCAGATCGCGTAGTCGGAGCCGAACAGCATCTTGTCCTCGCCGACCCAGAACAGCAGCTCTCCCATGACCTTGGCGAAGAACCGCGGGCGGGCGTGCATCAGGCCGCCGATGACGACCGCAAGCCCCGCGTAGACGTTGGGCTCCTGCGTCGCCATGAAGCAGAAGTCCTCGATCCGCGGCAGCCCGACGTGCTCGACGATGAAGTTGAGCTCGGGGTAGTCGGTCGCGACGTGGTCGATGTCGGAGACGTCGAACGCGTCCTTGTCCAGCGGCCAGATCGTCGGGCCCTTGTGGACGTGCAGGTTGACGATGCCCAGGTCCCGGCACATGTCCAGGAACGGCACCGCCTCGGGGTCGGTCAGCTTCCAGCCGCGCGAGCCCTTGTACCACTCGGCCGTGTAGAGCTTGACGCCCTTGATCCCGTGCTTCTGGTGGTCGGCCTCGAGCTGCTTCAGCCCGGCCTCGCCCTCACGCGGGTCCCAGCGGCCGTTGAGGATCAGCTTGCCGGGGAAGCGCTCGAGCAGCGGCGCGTTCTGCTCGATCGTGTTGAACCCGTTCGTGTACCACTCCCTCAGGTACGTGGACTGGAAGATCGCCTTGTCGACGTGGCCGTTCTGGAACACGTCCTTCTCGAAGTCCTCGACCGAGTACTTCTGGAAGTGCTCGAGCGTCCAGTGGGTCTCCGCCGGGGCTAGCCCCATGTAGGCGTGGAAGCACTCGATCCAGCCCTTGGCGTACTGCTCCTGGCCCTTGACCCAGTTGTTCGGACTCGCGTCCCAGAAGTGCAGGTGGCCGTCCAGGACGTAGTACTTCTCGCCGTCCTTCTCGTACATGGGCTGCCTCCTCCTAGGTGACCGGCGTCAGGTCGAACCCGATGTACTCCGCGGCGTCCTCGGGGTTGGCGAACAGGACCACGCGATCGTCGAGGACGACCATGCGCCCGTAGTGGGTCGACATTATCTCCTCGAAGTCGTCGTTGCCGAAATCGTCCCAGCCGAGGGCCTCAGCCATCTCGGCGTACTCGAAGTCGAACTTCTTGACGCCGTCGACGCGGATCATCGACGGGAGCTCGGTGACGGTGACGCCGGGCTTGCCCTTCATCACCTCGGCGACGACGTGGCCGACCTGATTGTTCATCAGCGTCACCCCCGCCATGTTCGAGGAGGTGGGGTCGGAAGCGAACCGCGTCATGCCGTGACCTCCTTCGGGGTCTCGAGGCCGATGTCGGAGAGCAGGCTCGCCATGCGGCCCTGCGAGCGCTCGAAGGAGTCCTCGAAGCGGACCACCTTCTCGGACAGCTGGGACCAGATCGGCTGGAGCTGCCGCGCGGCGGCGACGGCATCGCCGGTCCACGCCGCCAGCCAGCCCTGCATGGTCTCCCGGTTCTCGGCGCCGTGCGCCTCGTCGCCGGCCAGCAGCCCGAACAGCGCGCGGGCGCCCCTCTGCTCGCGGGCCGCGTCGGACTCGCCGGCGCCCATGATCGTCGGCGTCACGAAGTCGCCGTGTAGGGCGGCGACCTGCATCACGAAGCCGCTGCGGAAGAGTTCGCCCACCAGCGGCTCGACAACCGCGGCGGTGACGAACCACTGCTCCGCCCAGTCGCGCGTGCCGGTCAGGCGCTCGATCAGCTGCCGGGTCGGCTGCCAGATCGGATCCTCCTGCCACGTCTTGCGGTGAAGCGAGCCGTCGAAGCCGTCGATCTCCTCCGAGAGCACGAGGTTGTAGAGGATCAGGTCCTGCGCGAAGCGCAGCTTGTGCGCGGCCCCGACGGCCATCGCGTTGTTGATCATGTTGGTCGGGGCGTCGCGCTGCGCGGGCGTGTACACGTGCATCCCGATGCCGTGCTCGGCGTGCGCCCAGGCGAACACGTGGCGCTCGAGCACCTTCGTCCAGGCGGGGTCCATCTGCGCGTAGACGTGCGAGATGCGGCCGTGCTCGATGTTCTGCTGGATCTGGCGGACGACGTTCGCGTTGTTGCGGTAGATCGTCTGCTCCCACTCCTCGTTGGGATCGAGGAACTCGTGCCAGTTGGACGACCTGAGCGCCGTCCACTCCTGCGGGTAGCCGCCGATGCCGTTCGCGAACTCGTAGACCCAGCCCTGCGTGAGGTGGCGCTCGGGGTCGGGCTGGACGTCGACGGTGACGTCCTCATAGACCGTGGCGCGCCGCTTGCGCGGGGTGAAGTAGTTGTAGCTGCGGCTCTGCCAGGACGGGAACTCCTGGGCGCCGGCCTCCGCGTCCGTGAAGACGGGCTTCGGGACGCTGCGCTCCTTGACCTCCGTGGCCATGGCTCTCCTCTCTCACTCGTCCGCGGTGGTGGTGAACTTGTCGAAGTAGATGTGCGCCTCGGGCACGCCCTTGGCCTCCAGGAGGGCGATCGCCGCCTCGACCATCGGCGGCGGCCCGCAGATGTAGGCGTCGACGTCTGCGATGTCGTCCTCCAGGCGCTCGACGACGTCGGTGATCAGGCCCGTCTCGCCCGCCCAGCCGTTGCTGTCCTCCGACAGCGCCGGCACGAACCGGCAGGGGAGGCCGGACAGCTCGTCGAGGTGGAACAGGTCGGCCTCGGTGCGGGCGCCGTAGTAGTACGTCGCCTCGCGCTCGGTGCCGGTCTCCCTCAGCGAGCGCAGCAGCGAGACGATCGGGGCCATCCCCGCGCCCCCGCCGATGAACAGCAGGCGGCGCGGGGAGCTCGAGCGCAGCGTGAACACGCCGTAGGGGCCGGTGACGGCGAGCTCGTCGCCGGGCTTGATGGAGCCGTCGGCGAGCAGGCCCGAGAAGCGTCCGCCCGGGTAGAGCTTGATCATGAACTCGAGCTTGCCGGGCTCGGTGTTGGCCATCGAGAAGGAGCGGTGGTGCTCCTCGTGGCCGGGGATGCCGATGTCGACGTACTGGCCCGGCTTGAACTCGAACGAGTCCTCGACCGACAGCCGGAGCCGGCGGATGTCGTGCGTGAGCTCCTCGACCGCCTCCACGCGCGCCGTCACCGTCCGCGGCGGCGCGCCGCCGTGGATGATCTCCTCGTCGTAGTTGATGAGCTCGATCTCGAGGTCCGAGTACGCGTGGGCGCGACACAGCAGGATCCAGCCCTCGGCCTCCTCGAAGTCCGGCAGCGCGAACGTCGAGTAGCGGTCGAGGTCCACGTCGCCGTCCAGCAGGAACGACTTGCACGCCGAGCACTGGCCCTCCTTGCAGCCGTGCATCAGCATCAGTCCCTGCCGGAAGGCGGCATGGAGGACCGTCTCGGCCTCGTCGGCCTCGATCTCGAGGCCGACGGGCTCGAAACGGACGGTGTGCGTCTCGCCCACGCGGCTCAGGCGGTCGGCGCCGGCTTGCCGGCCGGTCCGCCGGCCTTGTAGGAGGCCATGTGCTGCTCGCGCTCCTCGGGCGTCATCTCGTTCAGCAGCACGTTCGGGCTGTTGAGCGTGATGCCGCGGACCTCGTCCAGCGTCCACATCTCCTTCGGATCGAGGTTCAGGTGCGGCTGCGGGACGAGCGTGTGCCCGTCGTCGCGCACGTACCCGAGGTCCTGCATGATCTCCGCGACGTCCTTGCCGTGGTGCAGGGTCTCCCACTCGCGCTTGCCGCCGAGGCGGCCCATCGACGGGGTCGGGCGACCCTCGTACTCGGGCCGGAACGCGACCTTGTCCGTCCAGTGGCAGGTCTCCGAGCAGTAGGTCCGGACCTGGCCGTCGACCTCGTCCATCACCGTGTCCTCGCGGATCAGGCACGGGACCATGCAGGTCCAGCAGCGGTGCGGATACTGGTAGTCGGCCTCCGGCTCGAACGCGATCGGCTTGTGGCCGTTCTTCTTCGCGAGCTCGCCGTACTTCTCCCACCAGCGGCCGTACTTGTC
>JBKOYW010000123.1:0-8913 GCA_046744275.1 Actinomycetota bacterium | reverse complement strand
GCGCCGGTCCTCTCGCTCGGCGGCGGCGCCGTCGGCTCGGCGCGCGTGCGCGAGCTGCTGCGGCGCCACACCGTGGTGCTGCTCGATGTCGACGTCGAGACGGCGTGGCGGCGAGCCGGCAACAAGCGGCGGCCCCTGGCGCGCGACCGCGAGCGGTTCGTGGCGCTGCACGCGCAGCGCACGCCGCTCTACGAGGCGCTCGACGACGCCGTGCTGCTCGACTCCTCGCGCGTGGTGGTGCGGCGCGCCGCCGGCGCCCTCCGCGCGCTCGCCGACGCTCCCGCGGGCACCAAGCTGCTGTGGGCGGCGGCAGCGTCCGGCAGCTACCCGGTGCACGTGGGGGAGGGGCTCCTTGGGAGCGGGTTCTGGCCTGTCGCCGGCCGGCGCTTCGTGATCACCGACAGCGCGGTCGGGCCGCTATACGCCGACCGGATCCCCGATGCCGCCGCGCATCTGTCGATCCCGGCCGGCGAGGAGCACAAGACGCTCGCGAGCGTCGAGCGCCTGCTGCGCGCCCTGGCGGCGGCGGGGATGGACCACGACGACCACGTCGCCGCGCTTGGCGGCGGCGTCGTCGGCGACGTGGCGGGCTTCTGTGCGGCCGTCTACCAGCGCGGCGTGAAGGTCGTGCAAGTGCCGACCACGCTCGTCGCCCAGGTCGACTCTGCGTACGGCGGCAAGACCGGCGTCGACCTCCCCGAGGGCAAGAACTACGCGGGCGCCTACCACCAGCCCGCCGCCGTGCTGGTGGATCCCGCGACGATGGCGACGCTGCCGCAGGCCGAGCTGGCGGCCGGCTGGGCCGAGGTGATCAAGACCGCCCTGATCGCCGGCGGACCGCTGTGGGAGCGCGTGCGCAGCGGCGCTGCGCTCGATCGCGACCTCGTCCTCGCGTGCGCGCGTACCAAGCTCGCCGTGGTGGCGAGCGACGAGCGCGACGCGGGCCGCCGCCAGGTCCTCAACCTCGGCCACACCGTCGGGCACGCGATCGAGACCGTCACCGGCTACCGTCGCTACCGGCACGGGGAGGCGGTCGGGCTCGGCCTGCTGGCGGCGCTCGAGCTCTCCGGCCAGATCGATCTGCGGGCCGAGGTGGCGGGGCTGCTGGCGGCGCGCGGGCTCCCGACCGGCCTGGACGATGCCGTCGACCCGGATGAGGTGGTGACGGCGACGCAGCGGGACAAGAAGCGCCGCGGCGGCCGCGTCGCGTTCGTGCTCGTCGAGGCGCCCGGCGACGTGCGGCCCGGGCGCCCGGTGGCGGAAGGCGAGCTGCGCCGCGCCGTGGCAGAGTTGCGGACCTAGATGAAGAACCGCGTGGCCGTCCTGCACGGCGTGAACCTCGACGCGCTGAACCGCCGGCCCGCCGAGCACTACGGCGGGCTCACGCTCGACCGGCTCGAGCGGCGGATCGAAGGCTACGCGCGCGAGATCGGCCTGCAGGCGCGGTTCTTCCAGACCAACCACGAGGGGGAGTACGTGGAGGAAATCCACAAGGCGAGCGACTACGCCGACGGCCTGCTGCTGAACCCGGGCGCGTGGACGCACTACGCGTGGTCGCTGCGCGACGCGGTGGAGGTCTCGGGGCTGCCCGCGGTGGAGGTGCACCTCTCCGACGTCGAGCACCGCGAGCCGTTCCGGCGCATCTCCGTGCTCACCGACGTGTGCGCCGCCAAGGTCAGCGGCAGGGGCGTCGAGGGCTACCGCGACGCGCTGGTGGCGCTGAAGGAGGCCCTGTGAGTCGCGCCGACCGCGTCGCCGACGCGCTGGCGGACCGCGCGCTCGACCTCCTGCTCGTCACGAACCTCGTGAACGTGCGCTACCTGACCGGCTTCACCGGCTCCAACGGCCTGGCGATCGTGGGCCGCGACGTGCGCCGCTTCATCACCGACTTCCGCTACGTCGAGCAGGCGGCCGCGCAGGTCGACGGCTTCGACCGCGAGCAGGGCCCGCAGGACTTCGTCACCGCGCTCGGCGACGGCTGGCCGGAGGGCGAGCTGCGGCTCGGGTTCGAGGACGACCACGTGAGCGTGCGCCGCCACGCGCGGCTCCGCGAGGTGATCCCAGACCGGATCGAGCTTGCGGCCGCCGGCGGGATCGTGGAGGCGCTGCGGGCGGTCAAGGAGCCCGAGGAGATCGAGCGGATCGCCGCCGCAGCCGAGCTCGCCGACGAGGTCTACGGCTGGCTGCGCGAGCAGGGCCTGGTGGGCCGGACCGAGCGCGAGGTTGCGCTCGCGCTCGAGAACGAGATGCGCCGCCGCGGCGCGGAGCCGGGCTTCGACTCGATCGTCGCCTCGTCGGAGCGCGGCGCGCTGCCGCACGCCCAGCCGACCGACGTGCCGATCGCCCGCGGGACGCTGGTCACGCTCGACATCGGCGCGCGGCTCGACGGCTACCACTCGGACTGCACGCGCACATGGGCGACCGGCGAGCTGCCCGACGACCTCGCCGAGGCGTACGCGGTCGTCAAGCGGGCGCAGGAGGCGGCGCTGGCCGCGGTCCGGCCGGGCCCGGAGGGGCGAGAGATCGACGCCGTGGCGCGCGAGATCATCGAGGCGGCCGGCCATGGCGAGCACTTCGGGCACGGGCTCGGGCACGGCGTCGGCCTCGAGATCCACGAGGGGCCGCGGCTGGCCAAGACCGGGGACGCGCCGCTGGTGGAGGGCAACGTCGTCACCGTCGAGCCGGGCGTCTACCTGCCGGGGCGCGGCGGCGTGCGGATCGAGGACCTCTCGGTTGTGACCGGAGACGGGCATCGGGTGCTCTCGGGCACCACGAAGGAGCTCGTGACCGTCCACTAGGGTCACGACTCCACTCAAGACCTCGGCGTGGTGCGCCGATACCGGGGTCGATGGAACTCCGAGCCCGCACCCGCCCAATGCTGCGTCGCGCCGGCCTGATGGCCGCGCTGACCGCACTCCTGGTGCCCGCCGTAGCGGGCACGGCCACTGCAGACGCCAAGACCCGCGCGCCCGTCGTCAAGAGCTTCGCGCCTAAGAAGGTGTTCGTCGGCGAGACGCTGACGATCCGCGGTAGGAACTTCCGCCGCGGCGTCAACAAGAACATCGTCGCGTTCAAGCGCAAGGGGGCGAAGGTCGTCCTCGTCAGCGCCGAGAAGAGCACCACCAAGCTGATCAAGGTCACGCTGCCCAAGCGCCTCGAGAAGGTGCTGCTGGTGCAGAACGGCACGCCGGTCCCGACCACGCTGCAGATCCGCGTGATGTCGACCCGCTTCGGCAAGCGCTTCACGAGCCGCGGCAAGTCGCCGCTCGTCGGCCCGGAGCGGCCGCCGGCTCCGCCGAAGCCCAAGGAGGCCGACCCGAACGGCGACTGCGACGGCGACGGCCAGACCAACAAGATCGACACTGACGACGACAACGACCTGCTCACCGACACGCTCGAGAAGAGCCTGAACCTGGACGGCTGCAAGGCCGACACCGACGGCGACGAGGTCGAGGACGGCTACGAGTACCAGTCCGCCCGCGACCTCAACGACGACGAGCAGGAGACCCCGAACGAGTACGCCCCGTACCCCGAGAAGCGACCGTACCCGAACGCGCTCGACGGCACCGACGGCAACACCGACCACGACGGCGACGACCTGACGCTGGTCGAGGAGTACAAGCTGTGGCGGGTCACGCTGAATGCGGGCGCTGCGCGCACGCTGGCCGTGCTCGGCTACTCGGCCGGCGAGCAGTACTCCATCAACGTGCGCCAGGGCGGCAACGGCCTGCGCGTTCCGACGCTGGCGGCCGCGACGTACGACAAGCAGGCGGCGTTCCTGGGCTGGGCCGCTGGTGCCGGGTACGCGGCGGTCGGGCTGTCGGACCTCGTCGGCCTGAACCTGCCCAACTGGGACCCGCAGCCCGAGTGGTGGGATGCCCGGACGCCGCACGACATCCGCGATATGAACCGCGTTGGCGGTGCGGCGGGGCCGGAGCTCACGTACTTCGACATGGACCAGACCGGCCTGCTCAGCGACTCCGAGCGCGACGAGGACGCCGACGGCCTGTCGAACTGGGCCGAGACCCGCGGCTGCATGAACAGCTCGTACTGGCAGGGCCTCTATGACAAGGAGACCCCGTACTACCTGACGTACGCCGGGACGCAGCTCGACGACGCCGACTCCGACGGCGACGGCATCCTCGATGGCGCCGACGACCAGGACCACGACGACGTCCCGAACGTCATGGAGTGCAGCCGGACGATTGCCGCCAACATCGCGCCTGATCCGCTCGACGAGAAGGATGCGCCCGCCGGCCGGCCGTGGAAGGGCTTCGTCAACCCGTTCAACCCCTGCCTGCCGCACGTGAAGTCGCGTACGTGCAAGCGGATCATCCCGATGGACAACGCCTGGGCCCCGTTCAACCCGAAGGACGAGTACTACCTCATCAAGAACTAGCGCTTCCGCGCAGTCCTCCTCCCGCACCGAGGCCCGCCATCCGGCGGGCCTCGGTCGTTTCGTGCAAGAGTCCCCGCAAACCTGCAACCCGGAGGGGAGCGATGGCCGACAGCGTCTACCGCGTCACCGAGGTGATCGGCGTCAGCAGCGAATCGTGGGAGGCGGCCGCGCGCAACGCGGTCGAGACCGCAGCGAAGACCGTCCGCGACCTGCGCGTCGCCGAGGTCGTCCGCGAGGACGTGACGATCGAGAACGGCGCGGTCAGCGCCTTCCGGGTGCGCCTCGCGATCTCGTTCAAGTACGAGTCTGGCGACTAGCCCTTCCCGTACGGCACCGTCGGCTACTACGCTGAGCCGACGGTGCCGTACGAGCCGGCCAAGCACGACCTGCGAGCCTCAGACGCCGACCGCGAGGCCACGGTCGAACGCCTGCGCGTCGCCGGGATGGAGGGACGGCTCGACAGCGACGAGCTCGAGGACCGGATCGCGTCGGCCTACGCGGCCCGCTGGTACTCCGAGCTCGAGGCGCTGACGCTCGACGTGACGCCGCCGCCGGCGCGGCTCGACCCGACGCCGATGGTCTTCGTGCGGCCGCAGCGCAGGGTGAACGGCCTCGCGATCGTGGCCCTCGTCTGCGGTGTGATGTGGATGGGGTGGCTGGGCTCGCTCGCGGCGGTGATCATGGGCCACATGGCACTGGGCCAGATCGCGCGATCCGGCGGCGCGCAGACCGGCCGCGCGGCAGCGCTGGCCGGCCTCGCGATCGGCTACTTCGGCCTGACGACGCTGCTGGCCGTGATCCTGTTCTCGTTCGGTTTCTAGCGCTCCGCCGCGACCCGGACGCCGAGCGCGATCAGCGCCGTGCCGGTGAAGGCGTCGAGCGCGCGGCGCACGGCGGGCTTGGCGAGCGCGCTGCGGGCCCGCTCGACCGCGAACGCGTAGAGCGTGAGCCAGGCCAGCGTGAGGCCGGCGAACACGAAGCCCAGGGCGAGCATCGTGGCGAACGCGCCGCCTCCGGCCGGGGCGAACTGCGGCAGCAGGCCGGTGAAGAAGACCGCCATCTTCGGGTTGCCGAGGTTGCTGACGAGGCCCTGGCGGAACCCGTGGCGGCGCGCCGGCTCCGCGGCGTGCTCGAGGTGGTGCGCTCCGCCGCGGACCGCGTCGCGCAGCGCCTGCAGGCCGAGCAGGATCAGATAGGCGGCGCCGGCCAGCTTGAGCGCGTCGAAGGCCGGCTCCGACGCGGCGAGCAGCGCGGCCAGCCCGGTGCTCGCGGCCAGCGCCCAGACGAGCTGGCCGCCGGAGACCCCGAGCGCGGTCCGTACGCCGTTGCCGCGGCCGGCCACGAGCGTGTTGCGGATCGTCAGCGCCGTGTCCTGCCCCGGGGTCATGATCACCACGAGCGAGATGCCGAGGAAGGCGAGCAGGTCCGGCATGCCTTGAGACTACGGAACGGCTCCCCCTATAGGTTGAGCGTCGTGCAGGGACCCAACTGCGGCATTGAAGGAGGGTGCCAGTGGCGGTGAGGGACCCGTTCGACGAGTTCGAGAAGGCCGGGTGGCGGTCGGGGCGGGCCGTGCCGTATCACCACGGGGTCGGCGCGGTCACCGCGCGGGTGGTCCCGGCCCTGCTCGACGCTGCCGGGGTCGGGCCGGGCGTGTCCGTGCTCGACGTGGCGACGGGTCCGGGGTATGCCGCGGGGGCAGCAGCGGCGCGAGGCGCCGCCGTCACCGCCGTGGACCTCTCGGCCGAGATGCTCGAGCTCGCGGCGTCGCTGCACCCGGGTGTCGACTTCCGGCAGGGGGACGCCGCCGCGCTCCCGTTCGACGACGGCGCCTTCGACGCCGTCGTCAGCAACTTCCTGATGCCGCACGTGTCCGACCTGCCCGCCGTCGCAGAGGAGCTCGCGCGCGTGGTCCGCCCGGGCGGCCGGCTGGCACTCACGACCTGGGACCCGGAGCCCGAGACCTACGTGAGGTTCCTCTTCGAGTCGATCGCCGAGTCGGGCGCGACCCCACCGGCCGACCTCCCGCCCGGCCCGCCGTTCTTCCAGTACGCCGCCGACGACGAGTTCCTCGGATTGCTGCGAGGGGCCGGCCTCACGGACGCTTCGGTCCAGCAGGTCCAGTTCACCCACCCGGTGGACGACCTCGACGCGTTTTGGGCCGACCTGATGGGCGGCACCGTACGAGCCGGCGTCCTCATCCACGCCCAGCCGCCCGACGTCCAGGCCGAGGTCAGGCGCGTGTACGGGGAGAAGCTCGCCCGGTGGCGCAACGGCACGGTGTACGAGATCGCCTGCGCGATCAAGCTGGGAGCGGCGACACGAAGTTGAAACACCTGGGCGTAGATCCGCAACCCGATCCACGCCACGATCGCCCCCATGCCCGCCGAGCGCCGAGTTTTCGCCCCTGGAGGTCGAAAAGTCGACACTCGACCGGACGTGCGCGTGGCACGCCTCGCTGCCGAGCAATGGAGCGTGGTCTCCGCTGACGAACTGCGCGAATGCGGCCTCTCCTACAAGGCCGTTGAAGTTCGCGTCGCCAGCGGCCGGCTGCATCTGAAACACCGCGGGGTTTACGCGGTCGGCCACCCGAATCTCACCGTCGAGGGCCACTTCCTCGCCGCCGTCAAGGCTTGCGGCCCTACGGCGGTCCTCAGCCACTTCTCGGCCGCCGTCCTCTACGACCTCTTCCGGTGGGACGACCGCTATCCCGAGGTGACGACGAAGACCGATCGAACCCATCGAGGCATCCGAGTCCACCGCTCCTCAGTGCTCGACGTTCCAGACGTCACGCGCCACAAAGGCATCCCGACAACGACACCGGCCCGCACCCTCGTCGACCTCGCCGCAACCCTCGACTACCGCCCACTACGACGAGCCGTGCGCCAAGCCCACACCCTCGTCACCACCCGCCAGCTCCTCGACACCCTCGCCCGCCTCGGCCCGCGACGCGGAGTCACCAAGCTCGCCAGGATCCTCGCCGCCGGCCCCGCACCCACGAGAAGCGAGCTCGAGGACGCGGTCCTCGATCTCATCCGAACGGGCGGCCTACAGCACCCCGACGTCAACGTCCCGCTCACCATCGAAGGCCGCCGTGTCATACCCGACTTCCGCTGGCCCGAGCAACGACTCGTCATCGAAGCCGACGGCGCCGAGTGGCACGACAACCGCCTCGCCCGCGAGGACGACGCCGAGCGCCAGGCCCTCCTCGAGGCCCACGGCGAGCGCGTCCTCCGCGTCACCTGGGCCCAGGCGATCACGCGCCGCACCGAGACGCTCGCCCGCCTCCGCGCCGCCGGAGCACCCACCTAAACTCTTCGCCGCGATGATCTCCACGAACCAGTTCAAGAACGGCAACCACATCGAGGTGGAGGGCACCGTCTTCAAGATCCTCGAGTTCCAGCACGTCAAGCCCGGCAAGGGCGGGGCGTTCGTCCGGACGAAGTTGCGGCGTGCCAGCGACGGCGCCGTGATCGACCGGACGTTCCGGGCCGGCGAGAAGTTCCGGCCGGTGCGGACCGAGGCTCGCAAGATGCAGTTCCTGTACGCCGACGGCACCGATGCCCACTTCATGGACGAGAGCAGCTACGAGCAGCTCGCGATCCCCGAGGCGGGCGTGCAGGACACCCTGAAGTGGGTCAGGCCGAACGAGAGCGTCGACCTGCTGTTCATCGACAACGAGCCGTCCGACATCCAGCTCTCCGCGTCCGTCGAGCTCGAGGTCACCCACACGGAGCCCGGCGTGAAGGGCGACACGGCGTCCGGCGGGGGCAACAAGCCCGCGACGCTGGAGACGGGCGCGACCGTCAACGTCCCGCTGTTCGTGAACATCGGCGACCGGATCAAGGTCGACACCCGCTCCGGCTCCTACATGTCACGGGCCTAGATGCGTCGGTCCGAGCAGCGTCGCGCAGCGGTCTTCGCCCTCTACCAGCACGACCTCACCGGCCGTCCGCTCGACGACGTGTTCGAGAAGACCGATGGCCACTTCACGCGCGCGCTCGCCCACGCCACGGCCGACCACGCCGACGAGCTCGACGAGCACATCGCCCGCAACGCCAAGGGCTGGACCCTCGAGCGGATCGCCCCGCTCGAGAAGGCGATCCTGAGGACCGCGCTGCTGGAGATGCTCCACCCCGACCTCGTCGAGGCCGACCATCCGATCCCCGCCGAGGGCGCGATCGACGAGGCGGTCGAGACCACCAAGGCGTTCTGCGGTGCCGACGCCCCCGGCTTCGTCAACGGCATACTCGGGGCGGTCCTGCGCGAGGTGCGGCAGAATGGCGGCGCGCATGTCGCCTGAAGCCCTGGACCGGATCGTGGAGCGCCTCGAGCGCACGGCCGCCGAGCTGCGCTCGGGCGACCTGGCGCCCGATCGCGCCGCGGCCCTCGTGGATGAATGCGCCAGGCTGGCCACCGAGGCCGGCGCCGAGCTGGACCGCGAGGTCCGCGCGGCCGACGCCGGCGGCGGCCCGGCCGGCCAGCTCGCGCTCGAGCAGTGAGCTACCCAGAGC
>JBKOYW010000312.1:0-6179 GCA_046744275.1 Actinomycetota bacterium | reverse complement strand
CGCACGGTGTGCATGAGCACCATCGGCGGGCCGCTGCCGACACGCAGGTAGCGCACGCGAGCGCCGCCGCTCAGCACGACGCGGCCAATCTCCCCGTCTTTGCACCATGTCTCCGTGTAGTGGTGCGTCGCCTCCTGGGTTCGGCCACCGGTTCGCATGGCACCGACTCTGCCTGCCGGAGGAGCCGATTCGCATTGGAGGTGACCCCAACATCGCCCCTAATGTTCTTCGGCGGCCCGACAGCGGGGCGGCGAGCCACTAGGCGGAAGCGGGCGCCGGCCTCGGTGCGGGAGTCAGGAGGGCCTTGTCGAGCTGCGCGCGAGAGCTGATCTCGAGCTTGCGATAGGCGTGGCTCAGGTGCACCTCGACCGTCTTGATCGTGACGAAAAGCGTTTGCGCGATCTCCTTGTTGCTCATACCTTCCGCTGCGAGCTGTGCCACGCGCCGCTCGCTCGCGGTGAGCGCGTCGAGACCTGTCCGGAGGACCTTTCGCGGCCTCGCACCGGTGGCGGCGATCTCCTTGTTCGCGCGCCCGGCGAGCCCGAATGCTCCGAGCCTTCGCGCGAGGTCGACGCCCTCCCGGAGCCGCTCGCGCGCCTCGGTCCGCCGGTTGGCGCGGCGGAGAGCAGCGCCGAGGTCGACGAGGGCGCGGGCGTGCTCGAGCCGAGCTTCTGAGCCGGCGAGCACCTCGACCGCCTCGCGCAGTAACCCGATTCCCGGCGTGCCGCCCTCGACCAGACCGAGCACGCGCAGGGAGGCGCCGATGGCAATCGGGTCACCCCACCGTCGAGCGAGCGCGAGCTCGTCGTCGGCGAGCGCACCCGCCTCGTCCTTTCGGTCGAGAAGTCGAAGGCCTTCAGCGGCCCAGCCGCGCCAGGGCACACAGCTTGGATTGTCGAAGGGGAGCCGCCGAACGGTCTCCCCGACCTGGAGCAGCTCATCGACCCCCCGCTCGGGGCTTCCCGTCTCGATGCGGAGGCGGCCGCGGTAGAGCCCAACGTAGACGAGGTGGAACTGGTCGAGCGGGAGCTGCTCTGGGAAGTCACCCTGGTCGATCACTCGCGCCGCCTCGTCTGCCTCCCCCTGCTCCAGCAACGCACGCGCCAGGAAGCCAATGTTGTACGGCCACGCGGCGAGCATGCCGTGCGCGACGCTGAGATCGATCGCCTCCCGCAGATCCGCGACCGCCGCTCGAAGATCGCCGCGATCCGTCTGACACTGGCCGCGCCACATCAACATGTACGCGACGTTGAAGACGTCGCCGCGGCGGCGAGCCTGAGCGACCGCCTCGTCGAAGATGGAAACCGCTTCGTCGGGCAATCCCGACCCGCGTAGCGCCGTCACCGCGTAAATGAACGCGAGCGAGCCGCTCGCCAGCAGGTTCCCAGGCGCAAGGGCGCGCCGGGCGAGCTCGATCGCGCGCTCGCGGCGCAGCCCCAGCCGATAGTCGTAATGCGCCATCGTCGCGAGCAGCATCTCGCTGCCGAGGCCTCCGTGGAGCGCATCCAGGTCGAGCTCGCCGATCGTTGCTTCGGCGATCGGATAGGTCTGCGCGACCCACCACGCCGCGCTGATCAGCTCTGCTACGAGCAGCTCGTTGAGCTCCGGATCGCGCTTCCGATCGGTCTCGTCGAGCGCCCGCTGGAAGACTGCAAGGGCATCCCCGATCCGGTCCGTGAACCAGAGCGCACGGCCCAGCTCGAGCGCGACCGCGCAGCGCCGCGACCGGTCGGCGAGGAGCTCGAGACCGGCGCGCAGGTGGTCGGCCGCTGCCGGGCCGTTCGTCCGCCGCTCCGCAAAGCCGAGCTCGACGAGCACCTCTGCCCGCGCAACCGGATCAATCCGCTCGGCGAGCGCGCGGCTGAGATAGTCGACCGCGGCCTCGGCCGCGCCCTGGGCGAGTGAGCGCTCGGCCGCCTGGCGGAGCGTCGAGACGACGAACGAGTCTGCCTGTGGGGCGACGCGGAGCAGGTGCCCCGCCGCACTCTCCGGCTGCGCGCCGGCCTTTAGCAGCAGCTCAGCGGCCGAGCGGTGGGCGGCGTCACGTTCGACCACGTCGAGCGTCTCGTAGACGGCGCTGCGGACGACGGGGTGAAAGAACTCGAGCGGATCCTCGCGCCGGAGGAGGTCAAGCCGAACGAGGACGGCGGCGGCCGCACCAAGCTCGCCTGCTTCCACGTCGGCGAGAGCGGCCGCCTGGCGCAGCGCGGCCCCGTCGCCGAGGATCGACGCCGCGCGGAGGAGGGCAAGCGCTTCCGGCTGCAGGCGAGCAAGGCGAAGCCCGACGACGCGAGAAACGCCCTGCGCCCCGATTTCCAGCAAACGGGGCACCTGCTCGCCCGTGGGGCTGGTTCCCTCCCGGGCAACCGCGTCGAGGACCGCGCCCACGAAGAGCGGATTTCCGCCAGTCGCCGCTGCGACGGCGGCGCTGAAGGCCTCGTCCGGCTCCAGACCGTGCAACTCGCGCGCGAGCACGGCGATCGAGGCACGTCCAAGCGGTTCGGGGCGAACCGCCGCAGCCTCCGGATCGGCGATCAGCTCTGCGACAAGCGTCGGATCGCGGCCCTCTCCCTCGGGCGGCCGGGCTCCGGCGACGACGAGAAGAGGCACTCCCTCAAGCCTTCGCGTCAGGTAGAGGAGCCACCGCAGCGAGGGCGTATCCGCCCAGTGCAGGTCGTCGATCGCAAACAGCGTCGGCCGTTGAATGGCCACGTTGGCGGCCAGCCAGTAGAGACCGTGGAGGACCGCGAACGAGCCCTCTGCGGACGCGTCCTGTGAAGCGGCGAGCCGCGAGGCACCGACGAGCGGTTCGATGAGCGCGGCAGGCCCAGAGAGCAACTCCGCGCGGAGATCCGGAAAGGCGGACACGAGCAGCGGCTCAAACAGCTGACGGACGATCCCGTACGCAAACTCGCCCTCGAACTCACCGCCGCGGGCGGTGAGCACACGCATCCCCGCCGAGCCGGCAATCGCGCGTGCTTCGGCGAGCAGGCGGGTCTTGCCGATGCCGGCACTTCCCTCGATGACGACGAACCGTCCGTCGCCGCCCCGCGCGGCGTTAGCCAGCGCCTGCAGCGCCGCGACCTGGGCTTCGCGCTCTAAGAGCGAGACGGTGCTTCCGCCCGAAGGAAAGACACTCGCCCGCGGCATCACGACCAATCCGTAGAAAGCTCCGAACCGACAGTTTAGGGGCACGTTTGGGGTTGCCCCCGACGCGAGCAAGGCCCGTCCGAGTTCATCTTCTGCGACGAGATGTATCGCGACAACTGTGCATCGTCCGACCCTCCTCGCGATACGAATCGGCCGTTCCGTTTTCGCCGCGGGTGGCATCTCGACGGCAAGACCCAAGACATAGGAGGCAACCGCGATGACGGATCACAAGATCGGCAGCCGCGAGGAATGGCAGGCGGCCCGCGACGAGCTGCTGCGACGCGAGAAGGAGCACACCCAGATCGGCGACGAGCTCGCGCGGCAGCGCCGCGAGCTGCCGTGGGTGCGGGTCGAGAAGGAGTACCGGTTCAACACCGACGACGGCACGCGGACGCTGCCGGAGCTCTTCGACGGGCGCTTCCAGCTCGTCATCTACCACTTCATGTTCGGGCCAAGCTACGAGGCCGGCTGCCCCACCTGCTCGTCGATGGTGGACGGCTTCAACGGCCTCCTTCCGCACCTGCATGCGCGCGACGTGACGATGCTCCTCGTCTCGCGCGCGCCGCTCGAGGCGCTCCAGGCGTACAAGCGGAGGATGGGCTGGAGCATTCCGTGGGTCTCCTCGGCCGAGAGCGACTTCAACTTCGACTTCGGCGTCTCGTACCCCGACGAGCTGGTGCGCGAGCAGATGGGCCCTGCGCTGGACGACCCGGCGACGGGCCTGCCTCAGATGGCGGCCGCCACCGGAACGGACGTGGCGGGATACGTCTCGGAGGGCTTCGGGTCCAGCGCGTTCGCGCTCGATGACGGTGTCGTCTACTACGCCTATTCGACCCAAGGTCGCGGCGTCGAGTTCCTGATGGGCTACTACCCGATCCTCGACCGGGCGCCGAAGGGGCGCGACGAGGGGGGCACGCGGGCGCCGGCGTCAATGCTCTGGATCCGCCGACACGACGAGTACTGATGGAGGCCGCGACGACCCTCGGTCGCACACCGCCGCGTCCCCGGTCGGTCCAGGTCGCCCTGGTCGCGTCCCTGCTCTTGGTCGCGGCGGGGGCATGGGCGGTGACCGGCGATCGCATGGGCGGGATGGATGCCGGCCCGGGAACCGAGCTCGGCGGCCTGGGCTGGTTCGCCCCCGTGTGGGTGACGATGATGGCGGCCATGATGCTGCCGTCGATCGCCCCGATGGTCCTCGCGCACCCGCGGGTTCAGATCGGGGGGACCCCCGCCTTCGTCGCCGGGTACCTACTCACGTGGGGGGCGGTCGGCGTGCTCGGCTGGGCGCTCGTCGAGGGGGTGCGGTGGCTGGACGTCGGCGTCCTCGCCTGGGACGAGGCGGGACCGTACGTCGCGGGCGGCGCGATCCTCGCCGCGGCCAACTACCAGCTCAGTCCGCTCAAGGACCGCAGCCTGCGCCGCTGCCGCAATCCGCGCGCGTTCGTGTCCGAGCACTGGCGGCCCGGTCGCGGCGGCGCGCTGCGGATGGGGATCGAGCACGGTCGGGTGTGCGTGGCCTCAAGCTGGGCGCTGATGGCCACGCTGTTCGCACTCGGGGTGATGAGCGTCGGCTGGATGGTCCTCGTCGCCGCGCTCATCGCAACCGAGAAGCTCCTGCCGTGGCGGACGGTCGCAACCCGCGGGATCGCGGTTCTGCTCTCCGTGCTCGGGATCGCTCTCGCCTTTGCACCAGAGGAGGTGCCCGGCCTGACGATCCCCGGCTCGCGCGCTGCGATGGGGGCGATGGAGCGCATGGGGATGGAGTCGATGGAGCCGGCGAGACCGATGCGAATGCAAGACGGTACCGGGGCCATGCCCTAGTTCGCGAGAACGCGAGGAGCCAGATGAACTCGACATCCACCCAGACAAGCCAGAAGAACACCCTTGACCTGGAGGACGACATGAGCGACCTGTCCGACAGGACCACGGTCGTCGTCGGTGCGAGCCGCGGCCTGGGCCGCGGGATCGCCACGGCCCTGGTCGACGCCGGCGCCCCGGTGGTCGCCGTGTCCCGCACCGCGGCGGCGTATCCTGAGCCGGCCAACGGCGCCGGCACCATCCAGCCCGAGGTCGCCGATGCCGGTGACGCCACGGTGGCAGCCAGGCTCCTCGACCGCTATGAGCCGCAGGCCGTCATTCTGGTGGCCGGCGCGACCCCGCACATGCGTCCGCTGCAGCAGCAGACGTGGGAGACGTTCTCGGTCAACTGGCAGACCGATGTCCGGATCGCGTTTCACTGGCTGCGCGAGGCTCTGCTCAAGCCGCTGCGGCCCGGCAGCCGGGTGGTCGTGATCAGCAGCGGTGCCGCGCTGGCCGGGTCGCCGCTCAGCGGCGGGTACGCCGGCGCCAAGGCCACCCAGCGCTTCATCACCGGATACGCCCAGGACGAGGCAAACCGCGCCGGTCTCGACATCACCTTCACCGCACTGCTGCCCCAGATCACGCCGCTGACCGACCTCGGTCGGCCGGCGATCCGGGCGTACGCGGCTCGCGCCGGCCACGTCCGAGCAGGAGTACCTCGAGCAGATGGGCGAGCCGCTCACCCCAGAGATCGCCGGCGCCGCGCTGGTCGAGCTGGTACAGGCAGACGCCGCCAATGTCGCCCCCGCCTACCGGCTGACGAGCGCCGGGCTGCAGAAGCTGCCCTGACCAGCCCCCACGTCACGAGCACCGCGGCAGGCCTGCGTCAGCCGTCGCGATCGGCGGAGGTGTCAGGTGTCAGCAAGAATCAGTCACAGGAGGAGTACAGGCCATGAGCGAAGAGGTGCGGTCGACCGCGCAAATGGACGGGCACCTGGACGAACTGCGGCGATCGGTGAGGGGCGCCGTGATCGCCCCCGAGGAGGCAAGCTACAACGCGGCACGCCGCTGCTTCAATGCCCTGGTCGACCGTCGCCCGGCGGTGATCGTGCGCTGCCTCGGCGCCCAGGACGTGGCGACGGCTTTCGATTTCGCGCGGGCGAATGCGCTCGAGGTGGCGGTGCGCGGGGGCGGCCACAATCCCGCCGGGCACTGTGTCTGTGACGGCG
>JBKOYW010000429.1:0-4182 GCA_046744275.1 Actinomycetota bacterium | reverse complement strand
GCTCGACCCGGTCGACCCCGCCGGACGGCGACACCGTCCAGCCCGCCGGCGCGCTCATCACCACCGAGACGCCCTCGTACGGGTCGACGTCATCGTTCAGGAGCGTCGCCGTCACCGTCGCCGCCACGCCAGGGCGCAGCTCGGGCGCCTCGACCGTCAGGCCGGGCGGCGGAGGCGGCCACTCGAGCACCGCGCGGTCGCGCAGCAGGGGCCGCCGCAGCGCCGCGTAGTCGACGCGCTGGACCGGCACGCCGGCGTCGATCGCCAGCGACGCGGCGGTCGCCGCCGCCTGCGCGAGCACCATGAACACGGGCTCCATGCGGATCGAGCCGTATGCGATGTGCGAGGACGACAGGCACACCGGCACGAGCAGGTTCTCGCACTCCCCCACGCGCGGCACGATCGAGCGGTAGGCGATCGGGAACGGCGCCGGTGTCCCCACCTGGACGTCGCCCTCGTTGCGCGCGTACCCGCCGACCACGACCCGCTTGCAGTTGTGCGAGTCCATCGTGTACGAGGCGAGCCCGACCGGGTCCTCGATCGAGGTGTTGCCGCGACAGTCGTGCTCGGTCATCACGTACTCGGACACCAGCCGGCGCGCCTCCCGCACGTACAGCTCGTGCGGCCAGCCGCCGGTCGCCGCGAACTCGTCGCGCGGGAGCCCGAACGCGTTCATCTCCGCCCGCACGGTGGCCGGCACCCGCTCGTCGTTGGCCAGGAACCACAGCAGGCCCTGCTGGTAGGTCACGTGGTCCTGGAAGATCCGCTCGCGATCCTCGTAGCTCCCGTCCGGCCAGTCGTAGTTGCGGCCGATGTTGTCGGTCGAGACAGCCCCGTTGTTGTTGAGGTCGGTCTTCCCGTTCGGCATCGGCTGGTTGTTGCCGAGCACGTCGAAGATGCCGGCCTGGATGTAGCGCAGCAGCAGCGCGTACCGGTTCGCGTCGTAGCCGGCCGGCTTCGGGAACGGGAGCCGGTCCGCCGCGCGGGTGAGGCAGACGCGGAAGTTGAAGGCCTGGATGCGGTGGTCGCCCTCGCCGGTCGTGCCCGGCGCGTCCGCCGAGATGCCCGGCAGCAGGCCGCTCGCGGGGTTGCCGGGGACGACGTACGGGTCGACCGGCACCCGGAACTGGTGGCCGGAGCGGAACTGGACGCCGTTGAGTGTCTCCCCGTACGCGGCGTTGCCCTCGCGGCCGGCGAACCAGCTCGACCCGGCCCGGGCGAGCAGGTCGCCCTCGTAGCTGGCGTCGATGAACATCGCGGCGCGGAAGCGCAGGCCGCTCTCCATCCGCAGCTCGACGATCCGGTCGCGGCTCATCCGCACGGTGTCCAGCCGCTGCTCGCGGAGGACCTCGATGCCGTGCTCGGCGACCCACGCCTCGAACGCCGCCTCGGCCACGTGCGGCTCGAAGCGGAACGTCTCCGGGAGGCCGTAGTGCGCGCCGACGCGGCGGTAGAACTCGCGGGAGACGCCACCGATGGCGTCGATCCGCCCGGTGTCCGTCGCGCCCAGGCCGCTGGCGCTGAGGCCGCCGATGTGGCGCCCGAACGCCGCCACGCACACGCTGCGGCCGAGCCGAGCCGCGGTCACCGCGGCCGCGATCCCCGCCGAGGTCCCGCCGTAGACGCAGACGTCGGTCACGATCGTCCGCGGCGCCTGTGGCGGGACCGGGTAGTAGTACCGCAGCATGCTGGGCTCAGTGCCCGCCCGGGGCGCGGCGCACGCGGCCGAACCGCCCAGGTAGAGCGCCACAGCACCCGTTCCCGCGGCAGCCATCAGCTGCCGCCGCGTCACCTTCTCCCCCATCTGTCCTCCCGTCGCCCGAGCCAGCGGGCAGGTTACGTCGCGGCTCGGCGGCAGGTCGCCCGAGCCGACGGCGGCAGCTTCCGTCGCGGCTCGGCGGCAAGGTCGCTCGAGCCGGCGGCGGCAGCTTACGTCGCGGTTCGGCGAACGTCTTGACACGGTCGGCGCGCGGACATAGCGTCCCGGGCTGACAACGTTGTCCGACAACGTTGTCCGAGGGGGGTCTGACCCCCTTAAGGCCATGACCGCGCTGCGGACAGCCCGACCCACCATGCGTGACGTCGCCGAGCGGGCGGGCGTGAGCCTGAAGACGGTCTCGCGCGTCATCAACGACGAGCCCGGCGTCGCCGTCGCGACCGCCGCACGCGTCGCCGACGCGATCGCCGAGCTCGGCTTCCAGCGCAACGACCTCGCCCGCTCGCTGCGCCAGGGCGTGACCTCCTCCACGCTCGGGCTCGTCATCGAGGACGTCGCCAACCCGTTCTACTCGGCGATCGCCCAGGCGGTGGAGTCGGCCGCGCGCGAGCGCGGCTACCTGCTGATCACGACCTCCTGCGAGGAGGACCCCGAGCGCGAGCGTGAGCTGGTCCAGGCGCTGCTGCGCCGCCGCGTCGACGCGCTGCTGCTCGTGCCGGCCTCGCGCGACCACGCGTACCTCGCCCGCGCGACCGCCGACGGTACGCCGGTCGTGTTCCTCGACCGCCCGCCGGTCGGCCTCGAGGCCGACTCCGTGCTGCTGGACAACCTCGGCGGCGCGCGCACGGCGGTCGAGCACCTGCTCGCGCACGGCCACGAGCGGATCGCCGTCATCGCCGACCCGCCCGAGCTGTACACCGCCGCTCAGCGCGTCGCCGGCTTCCGCGAGGCTCTCGCAGCCGCCGGCGTCCCGGTCCGCGAGGAGCTGCTCCGGCTCGGCACGCACGACGCGCCACAGGCCGAGACCGTCGTGCGCGAGCTGCTCGCGCTGCCGGAGGACCGCCGCCCGACCGCCCTCTTCGCCGGCAACAACCGGAACGCAGTCGGGGCGCTGCGCGCGCTCCGCGACGCCGACCAGCGGCTCGCGCTCGTCAGCTTCGACGACTTCGAGCTCGCCGACCTGCTCGCGGTCACGGTCGTGCGTCACGACAGCCAACGCATGGGAGCGCACGCCGCGGTGCTCGCCTTCGACCGGCTCGGCGGCGAGGTCCACGCCGCCCGCACGGTCGTCGTCCCGACCGAGCTCGTGATCCGGGGATCCGGCGAGGTGCCGCCGCCGTGAAGCCGCTCCCGCTGCCCCCGAACGTCCTGCGCCACTTCTACGCCGGCGGCGAGCGGATCGGGCGGCTGCGCGCCATCACCCTCCCCTCCGATCACATGCCGGAGGAGTGGATCGGCGCCGTCAACACGGCGTTCGGCCACGAGGACCGCGGGCTCAGCCGGCTCGAGGACGGCACGCTGCTGCGGGATGCGATCGCCGCCGACCCGGAGGCGTTCCTCGGCCCCGGCCGGACCGACCCTGCGCTGCTCGTGAAGCTGCTCGACGCCGGCCAGCGCCTGCCGGTCCACTTCCACCCCGGCCGTGCCTTCGCCCGCGAGTGGCTCGGCAGCCCGTACGGCAAGACGGAGGCCTGGCTGATCATCGAAGCCGAGCCGGGCGCCTCCGTGCACGTCGCGTTCAATCACGACGTCGAGCGGGACGAGATCCGCGGGTGGATGCGCAGCCAGGACTCCGCGGCGATGCTCGGCGCGATGCACGAGCTGCCGGTCGAGCCCGGCGACGTCGTGTTCGTCCCGGCCGGCACCCCGCACGCGATCGGCGCGGGCATCCTGATGGTCGAGCTGCAGGAGCCGACCGACTTCTCGGTCCTGCTCGAGTGGGAGGGCTTCGAGCTCACCGAGGACGAGGGCCACCTGAACCTCGGCTGGGACCGCGCGCTCGAGGCGCTCGACCGCTCCGGCTGGGACGAGGACCGCGCCCGCGCCCTGCGCGGCAAGGCGCTGCCGGAGGCGGCCGATCCCTACTTCCGGGCCGAGCGCGTCACCGGCGGGGACGCGCTCGACCCGGGGTACTCGATCCTGGTCGGCCTCGGCGGCGACGGCACGCTGACCACCGACGAAGCGGAACTGCGGTTCGGACGCGGCTCGACGGTCCTGCTCCCGTACGCGGCCGGGACGGCCACCTTGCACGGCGACGTCGAGGCGCTCCGCGCCCGCCCGGGGGCGGCGTGAGCCTCCTGCTCGGCCTCGACGCCGGCACCACCGCGGTCAAGGCGGCCGTGTTCGACACCTCCGGGCGCGAGCTCGCCCAGGGCCGCGCGGTGACCCCCTGGCGCACGGTCCCCACGGGCGCCGAGCTCGATCCGGACGAGCTGCTCGCCGCCGCCGTCGCGGCCGCGCAGGAG
>JBKOYW010000124.1:0-11827 GCA_046744275.1 Actinomycetota bacterium | reverse complement strand
TTGCCGATCACGTCGGCCGTGTGGTCGGCAACCTGCTTCAGCGTCTTCTTGGCGAGGACGTCCGGGTTCGCCCGCGCCTCTTCAACCGTTTCCGGATCGTCTGGCCAGTCCGGCGTCAGCGGCGCGTAACCGGCCTGCTTGCAGAACTCCGCCCACTTGGCCCAGCTGCTCGGCAGCAGCCAGAGGCCGTGGACGAATACGACCGGAGTGGTGCCGGAGGCGTTTGCCGCCTCGATCTCCCTGCTCTCCCGCTCCGACATGGACGCCATGCCGAACTCCTCTCGGTCGCAGTGGAAGGTCATCCGACCCTAGCGAACCGACGACGAGCTCATCCACGAGGCGCCGGCGATCCCGTCCCTCGACGCCGACGGTAACGGCGGCATTTTCGTTGTCTCGGGAGCGTCGTTCTGGCTGAGCACCGAGCGCTGGGCACTGTCACAGGCGTCGCCTCTATCTCGTCTTAGAGGGCAAATGAGACAAGAGAAGCAGTCATGAAGGTCTTCGTAGCCGGCGCCACAGGCGTTCTCGGCAGAGAGCTCGTCCCGCAGCTTGTGGCGCGAGGCCACGAGGTGGTCGGGATGACCAAGACCGCATCGAAGCAGGACCTGGTGCGCAGCCTGGGAGCGCGCCCGGTCGTGGCCGACGCTCTCGATCCCGACGCGGTCGCCCAGGCGGTGGCGTCCGCCGAGCCCGAGGTGATCGTGCATCAGCTCACGGCGCTGTCCGGGCCGGTGAGCATGCGCGACGCGCGGCGGCCCGACCGCTCGTTCGCGGCGACCATGACCAACCGCCTGCGTAGGGAGGCGACGGACCATCTGTTGGCGGCCGGCCGCGCCGTGGGGGCGCGGCGCTTCGTGGCGCAGAGCTTTGGGGCTTTCCGATTCGCCCGCACGGGCGGGCCGGTGCAGACCGAGGCCGATCCACTTGATCCCAACGACCCGCCGGCCGCGATGCGGACGGTGCAGGCGGCGTACCTCTATCTGGAGCAGGCGGTGACGACGATCGAGTGGGGCGAGGGTCTCGCATTGCGCTATGGCGGTTTCTACGGTCCGGAGACCTCGATCAGCCTGGCTCCCGATGCGGTGATGGCGGCGCCGATACGCAAGCGCCGGTTCCCGATCGTCGGCGACGGCGGTGGCGTCTCTTCGTATATCCACATCGAAGACGCGGCGACGGCGACCGCGATTGCGGTCGAGCGCGGCCGGCCAGGTGTCTACAACATCGTCGATGACGACCCCGCGCCCGTGCGAGAGTGGCTGCCCGCGCTGGCGAGCGCGCTGGATGCCAAGCCACCAAGACGTATCCCCCGCTGGCTCGGTCGGCTCCTGGCCGGTGAGGCGGCGACCGTCATGATGACCGAGGCGAGAGGAGCCTCGAACGCGAAGGCGAAGCGCGAGCTCGGCTGGACGCCGCGCTATGCGAGCTGGCGGCAGGGCTTCGCGCAGGGGCTCGGCTGAGCGATGAACGAAGAGGAGTTCGAGGATCTCCGCGCGTCGGCGTTCGCGATCGCCTACCGGATGCTCGGCAGCGTGAGCGAGGCGGAGGACATCGTGCAGGAGGGGCTCCTGCGGCTGCACCGGGCGCGCGAGGGCGGCGAGCGGATCGAGTCGCCACGTGCCTACCTCTCGACGGTCGTCTCGCGGCTCTCGCTCGACCACCTCCGCTCGGCACGAGTCCAGCGCGAGACCTACGTGGGCGAGTGGCTGCCGGAGCCGCTCGTGGCGAGCGCCGACGATGATCCCGCCCGCAAGGCCGAGATCGCGGACTCGCTGTCGCTCGCCTTCCTCGTCCTGCTCGAGAGCCTGTCGCCCGAGCAGCGCGCCGCGTTCCTGCTGCGCGAGGTGTTCGACGAGCCCTACGACCAGATCGCGGAGATCATCGGCACGAGCGAGCAGAACGCCCGCCAGCTCGCCACACGGGCCCGCCGCCACGTAGAGGAGCGGCGCCCCCGGTTCGAGGCCTCGCGCGAGCAGCGGGAGGAGCTCGCGACCCGCTTCTTCGCGGCCGCCGAGGAGGGCGATCTCCAAGGGCTGGAGGAGCTGCTGGCCCACGACGTGGTGCTCCACGGCGACGGCGGCGGCAAGGCCCCCGCCGTCAAACGTGCGATCCACGGCCGCACCAAGGTGGCGCGCACGCTCATCGCAGGGCTGCGCGCAGCCGCCCGCTTCGGCGGCATCACCTTGCGCCGCGAGGAGGTGAACGGGCAACCGGGCGCGCTGTTCCTCGACCGCGAGGGCAAGCTGATCGGCGTGATGAGCCTCGACGTCACGGAGGGCCAGATCCAGAGCGTGAGCTCGATCGTCAACCCGGACAAGCTCCGGCATCTGGGGCCGGTGGCCGACCTCCGCGCGCTGCTGCGCGAGCGGAGTTAGAGGGGTGAGCGCGAGCCATCTGTGGCGCCCTCGACACGGGACCGCCCGCTTCGTCGTTCTCGGGAGGGGTCAGGTCGAATACGCGAGCTCGATTGCGTCGCCCGCCTGCAGGAGCCGGGTCGCGACGCCGCGTCGCACAGCCGCCGCGGCGAACGCGCCTTCCGGGTCCGGGAGGCCGATGTACAGCGGCGGCCGGTTGAACGTCCCGTAGTGGATCGGGACCGCAAGCTCCGCTCCGAGGATCTGCGCCGCCGCGGCCGCTTGCTCGGGGCTCATCACCGCGGAGAGGCCGCTGGGAGGCGGCGCGTAGTCGAAATCGGCGATCGCGCCGTTCACAGGCAGCAGCGCGAGCGCAAACGGGCCGCAGCGCTCCGCGATCACCCACCAGTAGCCGTGCCAGAGGGTGTCGCCGCAGTGGATCAGCCGCTGCTCGCCGTCGGCGACGACCCACGAGATCTGAGCTGAGCCGAAGCCGTCGACGGCGGGCACCGCAGTGAACGCGAGATCGGCGACCCCGACCGTCTCCCACGGATCGACGCCGCGCGCATTCAGGCCGGCGCGCGCAACCGTGTCTGCGCTTTCGGGCGGACACAGCACGGGCGCACCGGGGGCGAGTGCCTGCTCGAGCGCATCGGCGTCGAAGTGATCGGAGTGGAGATGCGTGACCGCGGCGACCGCCACGCTGCCGGGAGCCGCCGAGGGTGCGAGCAGCGGCTCGCGCGGCTCACCCGCGTACTTGGAAAGCGCCGGCGTGTTCGCGAGCAGGTCGACGACGGCGGTGGTGTCCTGGGTGTGTATCTCGATTCCGGCCCACGACAGTCGACGCACGAGCATCTTGCCTTCTCCCTTCGGACGAACGTTCGTCCGAACGATACCCTCTGAACGAACGTTCGTTCAAGACTGATAGTCTTCCTCCCGTGCAGCCGAGCACGGTACGGGGCGAGCAGACGCGCGAGGCGATCCTCGAGCGAGCCGTGGACGTCGCCTCCCTCGAAGGCCTGGAAGGGTTGACGATCGGCCGGCTCGCGGGCGAGCTGCGGATGAGCAAGAGCAGCCTCTTCAGCCACTTTGGCTCCAAGGAGGAACTGCAGCTCGCAGCGCTCGAACGAGCGACGGGCGTGCTGTGGCGCGAGGTCGTCGAGCCCGCCGCCTCGGCCGAGCCGGGACTCCCGCGACTGCGCGCGCTCCTCGAGCGCTACCTTCGCTACCTGGAGCGCGACGTGTTTCCCGGCGGCTGCTTCCTGTCGGCGGCCGCGGCCGAGTTCGACGGGCGACCGGGTCGGGTGCGCGACGCGATCGCCGAGGCAAGCCGCGCGTGGGGGGCCGAGCTCGAGCAGCAGGCGAGGAGCGCGCGCCGCCAACGCGAGCTCCCCGCCGATGCCGCGCCCGCGCAGCTCGTGTTCGAGCTCAACGCGTTCGCCAATGCCGCCAACGCCACCTACCAACTCCATCGAAACAGGCGCGCCTTCAAGCAGGCGCGGGCCGCGATCGCGCGGCGCCTATCCAGCGCTTAGACCTCCTCGACCGCAGGCTCGCGCCGCACGAGCGAGGGCTTGACCCGCAGCAGCTGCGCCGGCCGGTGCGGGAGCCACCAGTTCCAGCGGCCGACGATCGCCATGACCGCGGGGACGAGGATCGCTCGGACGATCGTGGCGTCGATCAGGATCCCCGCCGCGAGCGCGGTCCCGAAGATCTTGACCTCGGTTCCGGGGCTGGCGCTCAGAGCGACGAACGCGAGGCCGAGGATCAGCGCGGCGCTCGTGACCAGCCGGCCGGTGCGGCCGATGCCCTCGACGACCGACGCCCGCGTCGACGGGCTGCGGTCGTAGGCCTCGCGCATCCGGCTGATGATGAACACCTGGTAGTCCATCGAGACCCCGAACAGGAAGGCGAAGACGACGACCGGCATCTCCGGGTTGATCGAGCCCGTCGCCTCGATGCCCCAGATGGCCTCCGAGCCGAGCCCGTTCTGCCACACCAGCACCATCACGCCCCAGGCGGCGGCGACCGAGAGGAGGTTGAGCAACACGGCCTTCAGCGGCAGGACCAGCGACCGGAACGCGCGGGCGAGGAGCACGAACGTGAGGCCGGCGATCAGCGCGACCAGCAGCGGGAAGCTGCCGTAGACGGCGTCGACGAAGTCGGAGCTCTGCGCGGCCTCTCCGCCGGTCGTGACCTCACCCGCCACGGTCGGGGTCGCTGTGCGGATGCGGTCGAGCGTCGCCCGGCCCTCCGCTGAATTGCCGTCGACCGCCGGGATGACCGTGACGAGCGCAGTCCCGTCGCGGCGCCAGTCCGCCGGCGCGGTCGCGCTCCGGACGCCCTCGACGCTCGCGAGCGCCTCGGCCGCGGCATCGGGATCGCCCCCGCGCACGAGCGTCTCGAACGGCGACAGCGGGCCGGCGCCGATGCCCGACTCTTCGAGCTTCTCGAAGCCGGCTCGGGCGGGCCCGGACTGGGCGAGCGACTCCGCGCGCGGGCTGCCGAGATCGATCGTGCCGGCCGCCCCGGCGAGCGCCAGGAGCACCGCTCCGGATGCGACCGCGGCGACCCACCGGCGGCGCACGACGACCCTCGCCCACGCCGTCCAGAACCGCCCGGCGCGGTCGGCGCGGCGGACGCGAGGCCAGTCGAGCCTCGGCCCGACCGTGGCCAGCACGACCGGGAGCAGCGTGAGCGCCACCGCGACGCTCACCAGCGGGATGAGCATGCCCGCCATGCCGATGCTGCGGAGGAAGGGCACGGGGAGCACGATCAGCGCGAGCAGCGCGATCGCCACGGTCGTGCCGCTGAACACGACGGCCCGGCCGGCGCCCGCCATCGCGTTGCGCACGGCGGTCTCGTTGTCCACGTCCCCGCGGCCGAGCTCCTCGCGCCAGCGCAGCACGACCAGCAGCGCGTAGTCGATCGCGATCCCGAGCCCGACGAGCGCGACCAGGAACTGGACGACGACCGAGACGTCGGTCACGGTCGCGAGCGGCCAGAGCAGGAGGAACGACGTCGGGACCGCGACGGCCGCCATCAGCAGCGGCACGATCGCCATCAGCGACCCGAAGACGAACGCGAGGACGATGAGCGCGCCGGCGCCGGCGACCAGGACCTCCACGAGGACGCTCACGCTCGTGTCGCCACCCTCGCCGGCCGGTGCGGCGCGGAGCGCGTCGAGCCCGGTCACCTCGACGGGCGACCCGCTGACGGTGACCCCGTCGAGCGCCTCCTGGGCCTGGCCGGCCTCCGCCTGCCCGGGCTCGAGCCCCGGCTTCAGCGGGATGTAGACGAGCGCGAACGTCGTGCGGCGGTCCTCGGACAGGAACGCCGGATCGCGGGTCGAGGCGTACGACGCGATCCGCGCGTCCGGCAGCGCGGTCTTCACCTTCGCGAGTGCGGCGTCGAGCTCCGCGGTCACGCCGGGAGAGTCGACGGTCGTCCCCTCGGGGAGCCGCACGACCGGGACGAGCGGGGCGATGTCGCCGCCGTTGCCGTAGATCGACGCGATTTCGTTGTTCGTCTCGAACCCCTCGCGGCCCGGGATCGTGAACTCGTCCGAGAGGGCGTCCCCGGCCGGCTGGATCGCAGCGAAGGCGGCGATCGTGACCACGATCCAGAGCCCCGTCACGAGGCGCTTGTGCGCGAGCACCCAGCGGGTCAGCGTCGTCAGGGGGTCCTTCCCGGCATCGCGGTACGGCTTCACGGCCTCACCTCTCTCAGGGGCATGTACGCCGTATGCGTACAATGTAAGCGTATGGCGTAAGTTACGGTAAACGTCGTAAGCCTGTCAAGGGGAAGAGGCCGCTCAGTCGCGGTCGGGGAGCTGCCAGGCGGCGTCCCGCAGCCGCTCGAGTCCATCGAGGATCAGGTCGAGCCCGAACTCGAACTCGAACTGGTCGTCGCAGCCGCCGAGCGTGGAGTCGGCGTCGTGGTACACGACCCCCATCAGCTCGACGAGATGGGGGTAGGCGCCCATCTGCCGGAACATGACGGCCGCCTCCTCCGGCGTGAGGTCGTCGTCCTCGGTCACGAACAGCTCCTGCGTGAAACCGAGCGCGCGGCTGCCGAGGGCGTGCATCGCGTGGTGGGCGAGGTCGAGCGAGAAGCCGCCCTCGCGCATCGCGCCGAGCAGCGAGTCGAAGTACCGCAGCGCCGGCGGCGGCATGGTGGTGCGCGACTCGAGGACGGCGGGCGCCCAGCGGTGGCGCAGGAGGACCTCGCGGGCCGCCAGGATCCGCCGGCGCGTCGCCGACTTCCACTCGGCGGGGCTCGCGGCCGGCTCGATCTCGTCGACCGCCGCGAGCACCTCGCCGATGACGACCTCGGCGACGCCGTCGAGGACCGCCTCCTTGTTCGCGACGTGGTTATAGAGCGACATCGCCTCGACCCCGAGCTCCTGGCCGAGGTTGCGCATCGTCAGCGACTCGATGCCACGCGCGTCGGCAAGCTCGACGGCGGCACGCAGCACTCGGTCCCGGGTCAGGGGAAGGCGGGTCTTCTGAGCGGCATCCGGCTGTGCGATATCCAGTCCCTCCAGCTGCAAGTTTACAGCGTATGTCCGGCGGAACCGGTCCTTAGTGATGGTGCCCGTGGCGCTTGACGGGGCGGAAGTAGCGCCGGTTCACCCGCCTCGCGACCTGCTCACCGATCCGGGCGCCCTGCTCGCCGGCGATCCGGAAGTGGATGCCGGACCACACACGCGCATCGACGATCTCCCTGATCGCCTGCGAGAAGCGCGTGTAGCTGCGCTCTAACTGCCGTCAGAGGCTGTCAAGCGCTCAAAAGCGCCAGCGAACGCGGCGCGTGCCCTTGCGCGCGACGTACCTGTCCCTGTCGGGCCGCATGTCGCCCCTGACCCGCCAGCCGTTCCAGGTGAACCTGCGGATCCCGTCCGCGGGAAGCGGCTCCTCCAGCCCTTTGCGATGGGCGCGGCGCGCCACGCGGCGAGCGGTCTTGCACGAGGCCCGCAGCGTCCGGATGTGCGTGAGATCGACGCCGTCGTAGCGCGTGCCGGGATACGGGTTGCGGACCGGCTCGCACGCGCGCGCCCGCGTAGCCGCCGCCTGCTCGGACGGCGCCGCTGAGAGCGCCACAGCGGCGATCAACGCGACGACCACGATGCGCGGCGCTCCCGTCATCCGGTCGCAGAGAAGTGGGTCATGCGTCGGCGGGCAGCAGCGTGAACGCGTCGCCGAAGAGCGGGGCGACCGCACGGAAGTGGCGCTCGTCGAACGTGAGGATGCGCGTCGTGCGTCGGCGGGCGGCGTGGACGATGAGCGCGCAGTCCGCCAGCCCGAGGTCGAGATCGCCGTAGCGTGCCTCGAGGTCGAGGATCGTCGCGTAGTCCTCACGCTCGAGGGCCGGGGCGGTGAAGCGCCCGGCGGCCAGGTCCGCGAGGAACGCCCGGCGAGCCGCGGACCCGAAGCGGGTTCCCAGCAGGTAGTCGATCTCGGCGGTCGTCAGCGCCGGGATGACCAGCGCCTCGGCCTCGTGCTCGAGGACGTCCAGGATGGCTGCTCGTCGCGGCTCGTCGCGGTCGGCCAGCGCCACGATGGGCGCCGCGTCGATCAGCAGCGTCACCGGCCGAAGCCCTCGAGCAGTTCGCGCTGGGGGATCTCCGAGATCGGGCGCGGGTCCTCATCTATCCGTGCAAAGCCGGCAGCGAGCGCGAAGCCTCGGTCGCGGGCGGGCGGGGACTCGTAGCGCTCGATCGCGTCCCGCAGGATCTCCGCCTGCGAGCGGCCCTCATCCCGGGCTAGCCGGGCCAGGCGCTCGGCCTGCTCCTCGTTGAGATAGACGCTCGTCTTGCGCATCGTCATTCAGTGTAGGGCATGACGTAGGGCACTGGTCAGCCCGCCAGGTACGCCTCGATCCCGTCGAGCACGCGCTGGAGGCTCGCCGACCGCACCGATGAGTTCCGCCCCGCGCCGGTGTCTCTGTCCATAGATGCCGACCGACACGAGGCTGCTGGAGCGGGCGCGAGCCGGCGACGAGGCCGCGTTCCGCGAGCTCGTCGAGCCGCACCGGCGCCCGTTGCAGCTCCACTGCTACCGGATGCTCGGCTCGGTGCAGGACGCCGAGGACCTCGTGCAGGAGACGCTGCTGTCGGCCTGGCGCGGCCTCGACGGCTTCAACGGCGACGCGAAGCTGCGCACCTGGCTCTACCGGATCGCCACCAACGCGTGCCTGAACGCCCTGCGGGCGCGGTCGCGGCGCCCGCGCGAGGCGCCGCCCGAGCCGCCGGTCGAGCCGAGCCGAATGGCTGACCCCGTCGACGTCGAGCCCTACCCCGACGCGTTGGTCGATCCCGCCGACGAGCCCGGCGCTCGCTACGAGACACGCGAGGCGACCGAGCTGGCGTTCGTCGCCGCGCTCCAGCAGCTGCCGGCGCGCCAGCGCGCCGTGCTCGTGCTGCGCGACGTGTTGGGCTTCCGCGCGGGCGAGGTCGCCGAGACGCTCGACACGACCGTCGTCGCGGTCAACAGCGCCCTCCAGCGCGCCCACGCGGCGCTCGACACCGACGGCGTCGCGCCGCGGGCGTCCTCCGCGCGCGAGCGGGAGCTCGCGGGTCGCATGGCCGACGCGTTCGAGCGCGGCGACGTCGGCGCCGTGGTCGCGCTGCTCACGGCCGACGCGCGGCTCACGATGCCGCCGCAGCCGTTCGAGTACCACGGCCGCGAGGCGATCTGCGACTTCCTGTCGGTGGTCGTGCCCGCGGATGGCTTCCAGCTGCTCGCCACGCGCGCCAACGGCCGGCCGGCGTTCGCGTTCTACGAGCGCGGCGGCAACGCGCACGGGCTGCTGGTCGTCGACATCGCCGAGGAAGGGATCGCGGCGATGACGGCCTTCGTCGACACCACCGTCCTGACGACCTTCGGGTTCGGGCTCACCGATGAGCCGCCGGCTGCGTCGGTGTCAGGACATGCATGAGCACTCCAGATCCCCGCCGCTGGCGCGCGCTCGCGCTGCTGTGCACGGCGTTCTTCATGGTCATCCTCGACTCCGCGATCGTCGTCGTCGCGATCCCCTCGATCGAGCAGGACCTCGGCTTCACCCAGGATGGCCTGCAATGGGTCCTCAGCGCCTACGCGCTGTCGTTC
Source organism: Actinomycetota bacterium (assembly GCA_046744275.1). Lineage (GTDB taxonomy): Bacteria > Actinomycetota > Thermoleophilia > Solirubrobacterales > Solirubrobacteraceae > DASSUW01. Next base: position 2,367 of record JBKOYW010000124.1, on the reverse strand, counting down.
GGCGGCCTGCTGCTGCTCGGCGGTCGCGCTGCCGACCTCGTCGGCCGCCGGCGCGTGTTCCTTGCAGGAACGGCGCTGTTCACGTTCGCCTCGCTGCTGTGCGGGCTCGCATGGTCCGAGGAGGCGCTGATCGGGGCGCGTGCGCTCCAGGGCGTCGGCGCGGCGGCGATGACGCCGAGCGCGCTGTCGATCCTGATCACGACGTTCGAGGAGGGCGCCGAGCGCAACAAGGCGCTCGGCATCTGGGGGTCGCTCGGGGGGATCGGCGCCAGCGCGGGCTGGCTGATCGGCGGGCCGCTGACCGACGGCCCGGGCTGGGAGTGGGTCTTCTTCATCAACCTGCCGATCGGCCTGGCCGTGCTGGCGATCGGGCCGCGGCTGCTGCGCGAGAGCCGGCGCGCCGAGCGCACCGGATTCGACCTCGGCGGCGCGCTGACCGTCACCCTTGCGTTCCTCGCCCTCGTGTACGCGCTCGTCGACGCGCCGGCCGCCGGCTGGGGGTCGGCGCAAACCGTGCTGCTGCTGGCCGCCTCGGCGTCGCTGTTCGCTGCCTTCGCGGCGATCGAGTCGCGCGTGCGGTCGCCGCTCGTGCCGCTCCGGATCCTGCGCTCGCGGACGCTGGTAGGCGCCAACGCGGCGATGCTGCTGACCTCCTGCGCGGCGTTCGGGATGCCGTTCATCCTCACGCTCTACTCCCAGCAGGTGCTCGGCTACTCGGCCGTCGAGTTCGGCCTGTCGTCGCTGGTGTTCCCGCTCATGGCCGCGGTCGGCTCGGTCACCGGGCAGGCGCTCGTGACGCGCCGCGGGTTCGCGGGGGTGGCCGCCGCCGGCATGGCGCTGATGGCGCTCGCGATCGCGTTCCTGACCCAGGTGTCGGTCGGCGGGACGTACTTCGGCGACATCTTCCCGGCGCTCATCCTGTTCGGCGCCGGACTCGGCCTGGCCTTCGTGGCGAGCTCGATCGCGGCGCTCGCCGGGGTCGCCGAGCACGAGTCGGGCCTCGCGTCCGGGCTCAACAACGCCGTGTTCCAGCTCGGTGCCGCGCTCGGCGTCGCGGTGACGACGACCGTGGCGATCTCGAACACGCGCGGCGCCGATCCGCTGCCGGCCCTGACCGAGGGCTTCCAGTCGGCGTTCCTGGCCTGCGTCGCGTTCCCGGTCGCGGGCCTCGTCCTCACCCTGCTGTTGCGACGCGGTCGGGCGCCCCTGGCCGAGCCGGAGCCGGAGCCGGCCGCGGCATGACCGGCTGCGCGATCGTCACCGGCGCGAGCCGCGGCTTCGGCCGCGGCATCGCCGAAGCGCTCGCCGCCCACGGGCGGCCGGTCGTCACGGCGTCGCGGACGACGGGCACCGACGTCACCGACCCGGCCGCCGTCGACGGGCTCGTCGAGGGCGCGCTGGAGCGCTACGGCGCGGTCGACGTGCTGGTCAACAACGCCGGCGCGCCCGCCCTGCTGCGAGAGCTCGACGCCATGACGTGGGAAGACTGGCGGCGCAACTTCGACGTCGACCTGCGCGGCGTCTTCAACACCACCACCCGCGTCGCGCCGCTGATGCGCGCTCGCGGCGGGGGCGTGATCGTCAACGTCGCGAGCGCGGCGGCGAATGCGCGGTCGGCGCTGCATGTGTCCTACTCGCCGGCGCAGGCGGCGATCGCGTCGTTCACGCGCTGCGTGGGGGCGTGGCTCGAGCCGGACGGCGTTGCCGTGCACTGCCTGTGCCCGAGCCTCACGCCGGACGGCGGCGTCGGGCGGGCGGCGGCCGCCGTGTTCGCCGCCGAGGAAGGGATCGACGTCGAGAAGTGGCTCGCGCACCGCCGGCCGCACCGCCTCACCGCCGCCACGGTCGGCGACGCCGTCGTCGAGCTCGCCGGACGGGACGGCGGCGGTGCGGTCTGGCACCTCGACGCCGACGGGCTCGCGGAGTGGGACCTGTTCGCCGCAACCCCTGTTGCAGCACGGGAGGGCTGACCGGGGCGCCGCTACCGTCGGGCCCGCTTGCGCTCACTCGCCCTCCTCGCCGCGCTCGTCGTGTGCGCTCTGCTGCCCGCGTCAGCGGCGGCGCAGAGCGAATCGTCGCTGCGCTCGCGGATCGAGCACAGCCGCGAGCGCGAGCGGGCGCTATCCGGCGCCGTCGCGCAGCTCGGGACGATGGTCGAGCGCGCCGGGCGCGAGGTGGCGATCGTGCAGGGGCGCCTGGCGGAGGTCGAGGCGGACCTGGTGAGCGCCGAGGCGCGCCTGGCGTCAACCCGCGAGCGGCTCGGCGAGGGCCGCCGGCGGCTCGTGCGGCTGCGCCGGCGCCACGCCGAGGGCCGCGCTCTGCTCGCCGAGCAGCTCGTCGCGGACTACAAGGCGGACCCGCCGGACC
>JBKOYW010000195.1:0-5039 GCA_046744275.1 Actinomycetota bacterium | reverse complement strand
GAGCATGATCGAGGACTGGTTCTACGGCGAGGGGTCCGCCGACGGCTGGTGGTACTGCCCCTACGGCTGCGAGGACGGCGGCGCGGTCGGACTTAGCCAGGAGACCATCCTGCGCAACACGATGGGCCTCAAGAGCGTCGTCGGGTCGCTGCTCGAGGCGCGCAGCGCCGGCGGTCCGACGCGGCCGAACGAGACGAACACGCCCAACAACCGCCGCCGCAAGACGTACTCGGCGATCTACACGTACCAGGAGTTCTTCGACTACCAGCACGCCAACGAGGAGGCGATCCGCCGCGCCATCACGGCGTCGATCAAGTTCCAGCGCTCGAACACGGGCCGGATCGTGTTCCGCGGCTCGCGCGACATCCCGGCGTTCCCGGCGCCGCATCCGGGCGAGAGCCCGCCGCCTGAAGAGCCGCCGGAGGGCGTCCTCGACCCGCCGCCCTGCGGCTACGTGCTCGACGAGGCGCAGTACTCCGGCCCGCAGCCGGACGGCCGGCCGGTCGGCGAGCGCCTGGACGCGCACGGCATCAAGGTGCTGCGAGTTCGACGGGACCGGTACTTCGTCCCGATGGAGCAGCCCCAGCGAGGGCTGATCCCGCTGCTGCTCGACGGGGAGGCCGCGGAGCCGATGATCGCCGCGACGAGGATCAGCTGCTAGGGAGGACGCCGTCGATCACGTGGATGCGGGCGCCGGCGACCGCGTAGTCGGCGCAGACGGTCCGGGCGCGGTCGCCGAGCCGCGCCTGGCCGTCGACGGCGTCGACCACGAGGGTCGTCCCGGCCCGGGTGGTCACCTCGCCGGCCTCGACGAGCGCCGGCAGCGACCGCTCGCCGTCCACCACGTGCGCCTCGACCAGCGCGCGCAGCTCACGCCCGCGCGAGAGCAGCAAGTCGTCCAGCCGCTGGCGGTCGAACGCGGCCGTGAACGCGTCGTCGGTCGGCGCGAGGATCGTGACGTCGCGCAGCTCGTCGCCCATCTTCGACGCCCCTACCGCCGCCTCGAACGTGGTGACCACCGGGATCCACTGGAGCGCGACGCCGGCCGGGTCGTCGGCGAGCGTCGCCGGAGCGCCCGGGTCGTCGCCGCTCGGCAGCAGGTCGCACAGCGGGCCGCTCACGGTCGCGACCGCCGCCGTCGGCGCCGGCCGCTCCGCCGCGGGCTCGCTCGAGCCACCGCAGCCTGCCGCGACGAGCGCGACCGCGCACACCACCGCCCACCCCCGGACCATCGCTCCAGTATCGCGCGGCGCGAGCGGCGCGGCGGCACTCGAACGGCGGGCATCGAGGGAGGCGCGCCCGATGCATTTCGTCACTCTCGACCGTGCTCCGCGCGAGGTCTGTTGATTTCTGCTCGTATGCGATGCGCTTCGTCACTCTCGACTGCGCTCGGCGCGAGGTGTGTTGATTTCTGCTCGTATGCGATGCGCTTCGTCACTCTCGCCCGCGCTCCGCGCGAGGTGTGTTGATTTCTGCATCGCGAACCGGCGCGCCTCCCTCAGTGCCCGCCGTTCTCCGGTCCTCACGCGGCGCCGATGGGCGCACGGCCGAGCGGCCGCGTAAGGGGCACGGCCGAGCGGCCGCGTAGGGGCCGGTGCCGCCGCCCTTGGCTCTAGACTGGCCGGGCAGGAGGACTGCGAATGTCTGAATCTCGACCCCGCACCCGTTTCATCTTCGTCACCGGCGGGGTCGTCTCCTCGCTCGGCAAGGGCATCGCCGCCGCCTCGATCGGCCGGCTGCTCGTGGCACGCGGCCTGAAGGTCGCGCTGCAGAAGTTCGATCCGTACATCAACGTCGATCCCGGCACGATGTCACCGTTCCAGCACGGCGAGGTGTTCGTGACCGAGGACGGCGCGGAGACGGACCTGGACCTCGGCCACTACGAGCGGTTCACGGACGCGAACACGTCCCGCGGCTCGAACGTCACGGCTGGGGCGATCTACCACTCCGTCATCCGCAAGGAGCGCCGTGGCGACTATCTCGGCGGCACCGTCCAGGTCGTCCCGCATATCACCGACGAGATCAAGCACCGCGTCAAGCTGATCGCCGAGAGCCAGGACGTCGACGTCGTGATCACCGAGATCGGCGGCACGGTGGGCGACATCGAGTCGCTCCCGTTCCTGGAGGCGATCCGCCAGTTCCCGGTCGACGTCGGGCGCCGCCGCTGCATGTTCATCCACCTCACGCTCGTGCCCTACATCGGCCACGCCGGCGAGCTCAAGACGAAGCCAACGCAGCACTCCGTCAACGAGCTGCGCCGCATCGGTATCCAGCCCGACATGGTGGTCTGCCGGTCCGAGGGCGGCCTGCCGCACGACGTGCGCAAGAAGATCGCGCTGTTCGCGTCGCTGCCGCAGGAGGCGATCGTCTCCGCGCGCGACGTGGACAACATCTACAAGGTCCCGCTCTACTTCCACCCGGAAGGGGTGGACGACTTCATCCTCGAGCACTTCGGGATGGAGGCCCCGCCGCCCGATCTGGGCGACTGGGAGCGGCTGATGCGCCGCGCGAGCGAGGCCGCGAGCAACGACCCGGTGCGGATCGCGCTCGTCGGCAAGTACGTCAAGCTCGAGGACGCGTACCTCTCGGTCGCCGAGGCGCTGCGCCACGCCGGCTTCCAGCACGGCTGCCCGATCGCGATCGACTGGGTCGACTCCGAGACGCTGGCCGACGAGGAGGTGCGCGACCGCGTCGCGCAGGCCGACGGGATCCTGATCCCCGGCGGCTTCGGGGTGCGCGGGATCGAGGGCAAGATCACCGCGTCCCGGATCGCGCGCGAGCAGCGGATCCCGTTCCTCGGCATCTGCCTCGGCATGCAGATGGCGGTGGCCGACTTCGCACGTCACGTCGTCGGCATGGACGGAGCGAACTCCACCGAGTTCGACCCCGAGACGCCCTACCCGGTGATCGACCTCCTGCCCGAGCAGAAGGAGGTCGCCGACATGGGCGGCACCATGCGCCTGGGTGCCGACCCGGTGAAGCTGCACGAGAGCACCAAGGCGCGCGACCTCTACGGCGAGGCCGTCATCTACGAGCGGCACCGGCATCGCTATGAGGTCAACAACTTCCTGCGCAAGCGGCTTGAGGCCGCCGGCCTCGTGATCTCCGGCACGTCGCCGGACGACCGGCTGGTCGAGATCATCGAGATCCACGACCACCCGTTCTTCGTGGCGTCGCAGTTCCACCCGGAGTTCAAGTCGCGTCCCGAGCGCCCGGCGCCGCTGTTCCGCGAGTTCGTGGAGGCCGCGCTCGCCCGGGCACGCGAGCGCCGGCCGCAGGAGATCACCGCGCACCAGGCCGCTCACAGCACGTGAGGCCGGCGTCCGAGGCCGAGAAGGCCCGGCTCGCGGAGCTGTTCACGGACCTCTGCCGCATCCCCAGCCCGTTCGGGCACGAGCGCGAGTGCGCGGACCGCGTGATCGCCGAGCTGCGCCGCATGGGCGCGCAGGCCGAGGAGGACGACACCGGCAATCTGCTCGCCCGAATCCCCGGGCAGTCGGACCGCTCGCTGCTGCTGTGCGCGCATCTGGACACGGTCGAGACCGACGCGCCGATCGAGCCCGTGCTGGTCGACGGCGGCTGGGAGAACGCGCACGACGGCATCCTCGGCGCCGACAACAAGGCGGCCGTCGCGGTGATGATCGAGACCGCGCGGCGCGCGACCGTCGAAGGCTCGCCGGTCGGCATCGAGCTGCTGTTCACGGTCTCCGAGGAGGACGCGCTGACGGGCGCGAAGGCGTTCGACGTATCGCGGCTGCGGTCCGACTTCGGCTACGTGTTCGACCACGCGACGCCGATCGGCGAGGTCGTCGTCGCGTCGCCAACGTACTTCCGGCTCGAGGCCTCGTTCCTCGGCAAGGCCGCGCACGCCGGTATCCGCCCCGAGGACGGCCGCAGCGCGATCCTGGCCGCGGCGCTCGCGATCGCCGCGATGCCGCTCGGCCGGATCGACGATCAGACGACCGCCAACGTCGGCTCCGTGCACGGCGGCGTCGGCTCCACCAACGTCGTACCCGCGCGCTGCCGCGTGCTGGCCGAGGCGCGCTCGATCGACCCGGCACGGGTCGAGGAGGTGGTGGCGGGCATCGTCGACGCCCTGCACGACGGGGCCGCGCAGGCCGAGTGCGACGTCGACGTCGTGTGCGAGAAGCTGTTCACGGGCTTCAGGGTGCGCTCATCGGCGCCCGAGCTGACGGCCGCGGAGGCCGCGCTGCGCGCGTGCGGCTACGAGCCGCGCCGGATCCAGACCGGCGGCGGCTCCGATGCCAACGCGCTCCAGGCCGCCGGCTTCCCGTGCCTGAACCTCGCCAACGGCACCGAGCGCAACCACGAGCCGACCGAGCGCGTGTCGGTCCCGGCGCTTGAGGGAATGCTCGACGTCTCGCTCGCGCTGCTCGAGGAGGCCGCCGCGGTCTGATGCTCGTCCTCCGCCGCGGCGTCGTGCTGGCCGCCGGCGACCCCGGCGGGCCGATGCAGGAGCTGGAGGTGCGGCTTGGCGGCGAGCGGCGGCCCGCGGTGGCGGACGTCGCGCTGGTCGGCGCAGCGCAGGTCGGCGACGACGTGATCGTGAACATCGCCGAGCCGGACATCGTCCACGTGAACCTCACCCGCGGCCTCGACGGGACCGGCATGCCCGGCGCTCAGTCCGTCAAGCTCGCCTACACGAGCCTGCAGCACACGGTCACGCCGGTCGAGGACGCCGCGCCGGCCGAGTCGCCGCTGGTGATGCCGACCGAGGCCCCGGTCGCCGTCTGCCTGGTGCACGCGCAGCTCGCGCCGCTCGCCTGGGCGTTCCACCGCGCGGCGCCGGGCGGCCGCCTCGGGTTCGTGCAGACGGGCGGCGGCGCGCTGCCGGGCGGGCTGTCCGAGATGGTGCGGCTGTTGCGGGCGCGTGGGCTGCTCGCCGGGCACCTCACCGCCGGGCCGGCGCACGGCGGCGAGGCCGAGGCGCTGACGACGGCCGGGGCCTGTCTCTTATACACATCTGACGCTGCCGACGATTGTATCAGGGTGTAGTTCGCGGTGGTCGCGGGGGGGGT
>JBKOYW010000196.1:0-5013 GCA_046744275.1 Actinomycetota bacterium | reverse complement strand
ACGACATTGCGCTCGTGCCGAGCGTCCCGCCGCTGCCGGGCGTCCCGCCTCGCAGCACCAGCGGCAGGCATCGCTTCGGTGGGCTCGCCGTGCTGTCACGGCGCGTGCGCGTGGCCCGCGGACGCGCGCGTGTGCGCGCGGGCTGTCCGAACGCGACGGTGCGGCGCTGCGCCGGCACCGTCACGCTCACGCGTTCGCGGACGGTCGTGCTCGGCACGCGGGTCGTCGCGCTGCGGCCGGGCGAAGTGCAGCACGTGCGGATCCCGCTCTCGCGCCGGGAGCGGCGCGCGTTCAGGCGGCCGCAGCGCGGTCACGTGTACACGGCGGTGCGCGACGGCCAGGGCCGCACGCGCGCGATCACTGCTCCTGTCCGGATTTACGGGCGCCCGGATGGCGCCCGTTGATGTCAAGGCGTCGCCCGGACGGCGACGCAGGCATCCTTACCGCTGATGCTGCTGGTCGTCGACGTCGGGAACACGCAGACCCATCTCGGGGTGTTCCGCGACGGCAGGCTGCACGAGCACTGGCGGTTCGCCACCGTGCGCGAGTCGACGGCCGACGAGCTCGGCGCCGCGCTGCGCGCGCTGCTCGGACTGCGCGGGGTGACGTTCGATCTCGTCGACGCCTCGATCGTCTCGTCCACCGTGCCGCAACTGCGACCGGAGTGGACCGAGATGGCACGCCGCTACCTCGGGCACGACATGCCGGTCGTCGGGCCCGGCCTGCGTACGGGAATGCCGATCCGGTACGACAACCCGCGCGAGATCGGCCCCGACCGGCTCGTGAACGCGGTGGCGGGCTACGAGAAGCTCGGCGGCCCGTGCGTCGTCGTGGACTTCGGCACGGCGGTCACGCACGACGTCGTCTCCGCCGACGGCGAGTACCTGGGCGGCGTCATCTTCCCGGGCGTCGAGATCTCGCTCGAGGCGCTCAGCGAGCGCGCCGCCGCGCTCCCGAAGATCGACCTGGTGGAGCCGCGCTCGCTCGTCGGCAAGTCGACCGTGGACGCGATCCGCTCCGGGATGATCTTCGGCTATGCCGCGATGGTCGACGGCATCGTCGGCCGCCTGCGGGAGCAGCTCGGCGCCGACACGAAGGCGATCGCCACCGGAGGCCTGGCGCACGTGGTCGTCCCGTTCTGCGCTTCGCTCGACGAGGTCGACGACCTGCTGACGCTCGAGGGGCTGAAGCTGATCTGGGAACGCAACCAGCCCGCCTAACCTGTGCGCCGTGCGTTCCTTGCATGACAGCTGGGAGCTGGGCGGCGTCACGATCCCGAACCGGGTCGTGCTCGCACCGCTGGCCGGGATCGGCAACTGGTTCGTGCGCCTGCAGGCCAAGAGGTACGGCGCGGGGCTGGCCGTGTCCGAGATGGTCTCGTCGTTCGCGATCCACTACGGCAACCGCAAGACGCATGACGAGCTGCTCACGATCGACCCGCGCGAGCGCGAGGGCGGGCCCGTCGCGATGCAGCTGTTCGGCCAGGACCCGGAGATCATGCGGTCGGCGGCCGCGCACGTCGCACGCATCGGGGCGGACATCATCGACCTCAACATGGGCTGCCCGGTGCCGAAGGTGATGAAGACCGGCGCCGGCGCCGCGCTCCTGTCGGATCCGGACACGGCGGTGGCGGTCACGCGGGCCGCGTCCGAGGGCTCGGGCCTGCCGGTGACCGTGAAGCTGCGGGCCGAGGGCGTGGACGTCGCCAGGCGGCTCGTGCGCGAGGCGGGCATCGCGGGGATCACGTTCCACCCGCGCACGATCAAGGTGCGCCACAAGGGCACGCCGGACTACGACCTCGCCGCACGGCTGGTCGACGAGCTGCCGGTGCCGGTGATCGTCACCGGCGGGATGAACGACGCCGATCACGTGCGCTGGGTGTTCGACCACACCGGCTGCGAGGCCGTGATGCTGGCCCGCGGCAGCCTCGGCAACCCGTGGCTGTTCGAGCAGGTGCTCGGGGTGCGCGACGCCGACCCTGCGGTTGACGAAGTTCTGGAGGAATGGGGCTGGGTGCTGGACCGCGCGGAGGAGCATTTGGGGCCCGACCGTGCCGCGCGTTACTTGAGAAAATTTCACCCGTGGTACGCCGAACGGCTGCACGCGCCGCACGCCGTGCAGGACGCTCTACAGCGGGCCGGGACGCTTGACGAACAGCGCGCGATCATCGCGGAATTCGGTGCTACCATGCTCGGCCGCGCCGCCGTCTAGAGCGCACCCTCTCGTCCGCCAAGTGCGGGCGTTTTCTTTCTCCGGACCCCAGCCCCAAGGACGACGACATGCAGAAGGACGTCATCCTCACCCCCGAAGGCCTCGAGAAGCTCAAGCAGGAGATCGAGTACCTCTCGACCGAGAAGCGCCGGGAGGTCGCAGAGCGGATCAAGGAGGCACGCGAGTTCGGAGACATCTCCGAGAACTCCGAGTACGACGACGCCAAGAACGAGCAGGCGATGCTCGAGTCGCGGATCGCGTCGCTCGAGGACAAGCTGCGCTCTGCCTCGGTGATCGACGCGAAGGCGCTGTCGAACGACGTCGTGCGCGTCGGCTCGGTCGTCAATGTCAAGGACGAGAACTCCGGCAAGTCGCTGCAGTACACGATCGTGGGGTCGACGGAGGCCAACCCCGGCGAGAACAAGCTGTCCAACGAGTCCCCGGTCGGCAAGGCGCTGCTCGGCAACAAGCGCAACGATGTCGTCGACGTGACGCTCCCGAACGGCAAGGCCCGGAAGCTCAAGATCACCAAGATCGACGTCGCCAAGGTGTGAGCGACGAACTTGTCGCTCAGCGCCGGCGCAAGCTCGCCGCGCTGCGCGACGAGGGGGTCGAGCCGTTCCCGCACGGGTTTGCGGGGGTCTCGTCGATCGCCGAGGTGAAGGCGCCCTGGGACGAGCTGCCTGCCGGTGAGGAGACCGAGGTCCGGGCGCGGGTGGCGGGTCGATTGGCCGCTCGGCGGGGTCAGGGCAAGGCTGCGTTTCTGGATCTGGTGGATCGCTCGGGGCGGATCCAGCTGCACGCCCGGGCGGACGTGCTCGGTCAGGAGTCGCTGGACCGGCTCGTGTCGCTCGACCTCGGTGACCTGTTGGGCGCGGACGGGACCGTGTTCCGGACGCGGCGCGGCGAGCTGTCGCTCAAGCTGGAGGACTGGACGCTGCTCGCGAAGTCGCTGCGGCCGCCGCCCGAGAAGCACCACGGCCTGACCGACGTCGAGACCCGTTACCGCCATCGCGAGCTCGACCTGATGGCGAACGAGGAGGCCCGCGAGCTCTTCATCACGCGCGCCCGCGTGATCAGCGAGATCCGGCGGTTTCTCGATGCCGAGGGGTTCGTCGAGGTCGAGACGCCGATCCTGCAGCCGATCTACGGCGGCGGGATGGGCCGCCCGTTCGTCACGCACCACAACGAGCTCGACCGCACGCTCTACATGCGGATCGCGACCGAGCTGTACCTGAAGCGCCTGATCGTGGGCGGGCTCGAGCGCGTGTACGAGATCGGCAAGGACTTCCGCAACGAGGGCGTGTCGTTCAAGCACAACCCCGAGTTCACGGTGCTCGAGTGGTACGAGGCCTACGCCGACTATCAGGACGTCGCGGCGCGCTGCGAGCGGCTCGTGTCCACGGTCGCCGCCGCGGTGGGCGCGAGCGGGTTCGAACCCCCTTGGAAGCGCGAGACGCTCGGCGGCGCGATCGAGTCGCGGACCGGGATCGACGTCTACGCGTCGCGCGACGTCGGCGCGCTGCGGGCGGCGATGGTCGCCAAGGGCCTGGATCCCGCCGAGCACGAGACCACCTGGCCCCGGCTCGTCGACCACCTGCTGAGCAAGTACGTCGAGCCCACGCTGATCGAGCCGACGTTCCTGTTCGACTATCCGATCGAGCTGTCGCCGCTCGCCAAGAAGCACCGCTCCGAGCCAGGGCTCGTCGAGCGCTTCGAGGTCTTCGCCGGGGGGATGGAGTTCGGGAACGCGTTCTCGGAGCTCAACGACCCCGACGACCAGCGCGCCCGGTTCGAGACCCAGCGAATCGACGCCGCGGCCGGCGACGAGGAGGCGATGCCGTACGACGAGGCGTACGTCCGCGCGCTCGAGCACGGCATGCCGCCGACGGGCGGGATCGGCATCGGCATCGACCGCCTGGTGATGCTGCTCACGCGGCGCGACACGATCCGCGAGGTCGTGCTGTTCCCGGCGATGCGGGACTAGAGCGCCACGCCCAGCGCCCGCGGCAGCTCGCGGCGGCCGAGGTCGGTGACGAACACGGCACGTCCCGCATCGGCGCGCCGGATCCAGCGCAGCTCGAGCAGCCGGGCCGCCAGTGAGCGCCCGACGACGCCGGACAGGTGGTGCCGCTGCTCGCTCCAGTCGACGCAGTACCGCAGCGCCAGCGTTCCGTCGCGGCGCGGCTGCGGCAGCGCGACGCCGACCTCGGTCAGCGCCTCGCGGCCGGCGGGCGTGAGCCGGTAGTCGAGGTCGCGGCCGCGGGCGGAGAGGCGGTCGTGAACCGCGGCCACGGGGTCGTGGCGACCGTCGCCGCCGGTGACGTGGCCGGCGTCGAGCAGCGCCCCGAAGACGGCGACGCCGAGCCGGCCGGCGAGGTGGTCGTAGCAGGTCCGGGCAGTGCGCAGGGCCTCCGCGCGCGTGCCCTGACGCAGCGAGCGGACCGGCGCCGCGGGGGCGACGCGGGCGAGCGCCTCGAGCAGCTCGCCGACGTGCGGGCCCGCGAGCCGGTAGTAGCGGTGACGGCCCTGAGGCAGGACCTCGAGCAGTCCCGCGCCGACGAGCCGGGCGAGATGCCCGGATGCCGTCGACGGGGCGACGCCCGCCTCGCTCGCCAGCACGCTTGCCGCCAGCCCCCGTCCGTCGCCGAGGGCGAGCAGGATCCGGGCGCGCGCGGGCTCGGCGAGGACCGCGCCGAGCGCCGCGAGGTCGGCGTCACCGCTGTGGGTGGCCGCGTCGCGCGGCGGTCGCGTCGGGGTGGCGGTCGTCATGAACTGACCGTAGCGCCGGGACATTTCGGG
>JBKOYW010000155.1:0-5575 GCA_046744275.1 Actinomycetota bacterium | reverse complement strand
CCCACTGACGCAGGGAGACCGCATAGGCGCGGCGAGTGGCAGCTGGGAGGCTTCCTAGAAATACCCCCTGCCCGTATTTCTAGGAGGAGACGCAAACCATGAGATCCAACAACATCGCGGCACGCGCAGGCCGATGGAGTGCTGCGCATCGCAAGACCGCCATCTTGGGCTGGCTCCTGTTCGTCGTCCTCGCCACCGTCATCGGCGGGAGTGTCGGCCAGAAGCAGCTCGATGCCTCCGCAATGGGCAACGGCGAGTCCAAGCGCGGTGAGCTGATCATCGCGGCGGCCGACTTTCCGGAGGAGGTCGCCGAGCAGGTGCTTGTGCAGGGCAAGGGCACCGTGAAGGCCGGCGATCCTCAGGTGACCGCCGCCGTCAAGGACATCGTCGGCCGCCTGGAGCGGATCGACGGCGTCACGCGGATCGAGAGTCCTCTCGACGCGAAGTACCGCGCCCGCACCGTCTCGCAGGACGGTCGCTCGGTCGTCGTGAACTTCCGGCTCCCGGGCAAGATCGACGAGCCCGAGCAGCTGGAAGAGGTCGCCCGCGCACCCCTCGCCGCCGTCGCCGCCGTCCGGAAGGCCCACCCCGAGGTGCGCGTCGAGGAGTACGGCGTCGCGTCGGAGCGCAAGGCTCTCGGCGAGAAGGAGCGCAAGGACGAGGCGCGCTCCCTGCAGCTCTCGATGGGCGGCACGCTGCTCATCCTGCTGCTGGCGTTCGGTGCGGCCGTGGCGGCGGGCGTGCCGCTGCTGCTCGGCCTGTCCGCCGTCATCGCGACCACCGGCCTGCTCGGACCGGTCAGCCGGCTGGCGGAGCTCCACGAGGCGGTCGCTCAGGTCGTGATGCTCGTCGGCCTCGCCGTCGGCGTCGACTACGCGATGTTCTACCTGCGCCGCATGATGGAGGAGAAGGACAAGGGCCGGACCTCCGACGCCGCGCTCGACATCGCCGCCGCCACCTCCGGCCGCGCGGTGCTGATCTCCGGCTTCACCGTCATGGCCGCGATGGCCGGCATGTTCTTTTCGGGCAACCCGATCTTCGTGTCCTTCGGCATCGGCACGATCCTCGTCGTCGGCGTGGCCATGCTCGGGTCGGTCACGGTGCTGCCCGCGATGCTGTCCTTCCTCGGCCAGAAGGGCTGGCTGGAGAAGGGCCGCGTCCCGTACGTCGCCAAGCGCCGTCACCGGACCGGGGGAGAGTCCCGCATGTGGGGCGCGATCCTCGATCGCGTCCTGGCGCGCCCGCTGGTGTCGGTGATCGCGGCCGGCGGCCTCCTCATCGCCCTGTCGATCCCCGCGCTGGACATGCAGTTCAAGGCGCCCGGCACCGAGGGCATGTCGCGCAGCGAGCCGATCATGCAGACGCTCGACCGCATCGACGCCGCGTTCCCCGGCGGCAGCGTCCCGGCCACCACCGTGATCAAGGCCGAGGACGTCACCACGCCCGAGATCAAGGCCGCGATCGCGCAGCTGCAGGAGCAGGCGATCGCGACCGGGCGGCTGCACGAGCCCACGTTCGTCGACATCAGCCCCGACAAGACCGTCGCGGTGGTGGCGCTGGCGATCGAGGGCAAGGGCACCGACGCCGCCTCTAACCACTCGCTCGAGGTGCTGCGCGACGAGGTGGTTCCGGCGACGGTTGGCAAGCTGGACAACGCCGAGGTCGCCGTGAGCGGCACGACCGCCTGGTCGAAGGACTTCCTCGACACGATGAAGTCGCACCTGCCGATCGTGTTCGGCTTCGTGCTCAGCCTGGCGTTCATCCTGCTGCTGGTCACGTTCCGCTCGATCGTGGTGCCGATCGAGGCGATCGTCCTCAACCTGCTGTCGGTCGGTTCGGCCTACGGCATCCTGACACTGGTCTTCCAGGACGGTCACGGCGAGAAGCTACTCGGCTTCGAGTCGGTCGGCGGTATCGCGCCCTGGCTTCCGCTGTTCCTGTTCGTGATCCTGTTCGGCCTGTCGATGGACTACCACGTGTTCGTCCTCAGCCGGATCCGCGAGGCGGTCGACCGCGGCATGAGCACGGACAACGCGGTCGCCCACGGCATCAAGGGCACCGCCGGCATCATCACCAGCGCCGCCGCGGTGATGGTGATCACGTTCGCGATGTTCGCCACCAACGGCGATCAGGCGATGAAGCAGATGGGCGTCGGCCTCGCCGCGGCGATCCTGATCGACGCCACCATCGTCCGGGCGGTACTGCTGCCGGCCGCGATGAAGCTGCTCGGCAAGCACAACTGGTACCTGCCGAAGCGCCTCGGCTGGCTGCCGAAGTTCGAGCACGAGCCGGAGGTGACGCCCGCCGTCGCCTGAGCATCACACACCGAGACCCTCGACGACGGCGCCCGCCACGATGGCGGGCGCCGTTGCGCTGCCGCGCGACCGCGAACGCGCCAGCTCATGCGGCGGCGTGCACGCGGCCAACCTGCCAGCCGGTCGGGGAGTCATTCCGGCGACAAGCCAAACCGTCGAACGTGAGCGCCTGACCCGCGGACGGCCGCGCACGGGTGAACGGAACAGACCAATGGAGAGACCATGAACGTTTACCTTCGCCGGCTGGCCGCTGTAGCTGCGGTCGCGGCGAGCTTCCCGCGGCGCGCGTCACGCATTCGGGATGATCCAGCGCGAGGCGGAACGCGACGCGGGCGCCGCGATCATGGCCGACGACCGCGAAACGCTGGTGCCCCAAGGCAGCCATGAGCTCGACCAGCTCGCCTGCCATCTCGCGTTTCGAATAGCCCTCCCCTCGCGGGCCGCCGGCCGGCGCCCGTGACGCGCCGTAACCGCGCAGATCAGCGGCGATGACCCGACATGCCGCACTCAGCCGGGGAGCGGTGTGCTGCCAGCACACATGCGTCTCCGGGAATACGTGCAGCAAGAGCACCGGCGACCCGGCTCCGCCGTGCGCGACGAAGTAACTCGCCTCACCGACGACGACACGCGTCTCCTCGAACCCCGAGATCACCAGTGGCTCATGATGCCGCGAACGATTGCCACGCGATGTCGGACTGAGACGTCCAATCGCCGAGCTGGGCGCGCTCGACGGCGGCCGCTTTCTCGCCGCTCGACGCTCAGCCCTCGACGACGACGATCACGAGCAGCATGAGGCCGAGCAGGATGCCGATTCCGGTCAGCCACGCGAGGAGCCGCTCATCGGCGCGCACGTACTCGCCGCGCGTCACCGCCCGCTCCACGAGCCGCTGCCGCCTGAAGCCGTAGGCGACGAACGCCACGCCGAGCAGCGCGAAGCCGACGCCGACGACCACGTACGGCCACCGCGTATCATCGGTCAAGGCCGGAACCAGCTTGCCGGCACCCAGACTGACAGCGAACGCGGTCAGTCCGGTTCGCCACCACGCCAGGAAGGTGCGCTCGTTCGCGAGCCGCGTGCGCCGAGTGGCATCACCGGCCTCGTCGAACTCACCGCCGCCCGGCGGATGGGTGTCGCGTACGTCCATTTCGTCCGGGACGCTATCCGGCCCCGTCGACGCGGATGGCGGTTACGTCGGCGATGTCGTCTTCGCTCCCGTGCGCGCCGTGACCTGCTGCCTCGGCACCTCCTTCTCGGGATCGATGAACGCTTGACGCCTTCGGCCTTGATCGGCCGGGGCGCTTCCTTGCCGATGAAGTCGGACTCCTGCTCGAGGTGGACCATCCGCTGGTAGCCCATCTCGACCTCGTACGGGTTCGTGTCGTACCACATGTCGCACCCGGGGGCCCGAGCCGAGGATCCCCGCCTCGATCCGCTTGATGTGGCAGGGCGGATCGGCGTCAGATCGTGCGGCCGGCCCGCCTCCAGGACGGCGTCCCATACATGCCGTCGAGCTCGTACGAGCGCGTGAAGTAGTAGGGAATCTCCGTGATGCTCGCGCCGAAGAGGTCGATCATCACGTCGTTGGACTTCGGCCCCTGCACCTGGACCGGCGCGACGTCGAGCTCGCGGATCTCGACATCGTAATCGAGCCCGTACGCGACCCCCTTGGCCCAGAGCTCGATGTCGCTGTCCGCGAGCGACAGCCAGAAGCGGTTCTCCTCGAGCCGGAGGAGAACCGGATCGTTCAGGATCCCGCCGTCCTCGCTGGTGATGAAGACGTATTTGCACTGGCCGACCTCGCACTTGCTCAGATCGCGCGGGACCAGAAGGTTCGTGAGCTCAAACGCGTCCGGGCCGCTGATGTCGATCTGGCGCTCGACGCCTACATCCCAGAGCGTCACGCCGTTGAGGAGCTTCCAGTACTCCTCGACGGGATCGCGGCGACTTCCGGATCCGCGTGTAGAGCAGGAGCCCCGGCGGCTCGATCATCTGCGGCAAGGCTGATCCCTCCTCGTCTCGTCAGCTTGAAGAATGTCGGGGAACCACGCGGGCGTCGAGGGCGACCGCGCCGGCCGGCGTGACCAGGAGCGGATTGATCTCGAGCTCATCGACGTCGCGACTCGTCGCGCCGAGCAGTGACAGCCCCGCGGTCGCCTCGGCCGCGGCCGCGAGGTCGACTCGACGCCTCCCGCGCGCGCCCGTGAGCAGCGCGGCGCCACGGAGCGACAGGAGCAGCCTGCACGCGCTGTCCGTGTCGACCGGCGCGAGCGCGACGGCGACGTCCTCGAGGATCTCGGCGTACACGCCGCCGAAGCCGACGAGGACGATCGGCCCGAAGCGTGCGTCCCGGCGCGTCCCGACGATAAGCTCGACCCCCTCGTGCACCGGGACCATCCGCTCGACCGAGAGCTCGTCCGGCGCGAGGTCCGCCTCCATGGCGTCGAGCGCGCGGCGGAGGCGGTCGTCGTCGGGAATGCCGACGACGACTCCGCCGGCGTCTGACTTGTGCAGCGCCCCGGACGCCTTGAGCACGACCGGGAAGCCCAGCTCGCGTGCCGCCGTGCGCGCCTGGTCCGCCGTCCGCACCCGCCGTGCCTCCACGAGCTCGATCCTCGCGGCCGCCACGAGCTCGCGCGCGCCCCAATAGCCGGCGACGACCCGCCGCGGCACCGGGTCCGGCACCCGCGGGACCGCGTCCGGCGCCCGCACGCCGGGCACTCGCAGCGCCACGAGTGCGCGTGCAGCGGCCTCGATCTCACGGTAGACCGGAACGCCGCCGGCGCGCAGCGCCTTCGCGGCCGGCGAGTCGCCGTGCATCGTGTGGACGACGAGCGGCATCCGTGCCTGCTCCGCGATCCCCGCCAGCTCTCGCGCCGCCAGCAGCTCGGCCTCGTCCCCGTACCCGCCGAAGTAGCCGGTGAGAACGAGCGCGTCCACCTCGCCGCTCGCGAGCAGCGCGCGAGCGACCCGCGGATAGGTCGTCACGTCCTGCTCGCCGCCGCCCGCGAAGTCAACGGGATTGGCGGTTGAGGCGTGCTCCGGCAGCATCGCGGCGATCTCACCGGCGAGGCGCTCCGAGAGCGCCGGCAGCTCGAAGCCGATGGCCGAGACGGCGTCTGCCGCGATCGCGTTGTGGCCGCCGCCGTCGCCCATGACGCCGATCCGTGGCCCGTGCAGTGCGCGCTGCGCGAGGAGCGCCTGGACCGCGTCGGCCATCTCCTTGGGCGTCGCGGCGCGGACGATGCCGGCGGCGCGGCAC
>JBKOYW010000487.1:0-9573 GCA_046744275.1 Actinomycetota bacterium | reverse complement strand
CCTCATGAGGCGTGCGCGACCTCGCGCGGCCTGACCCGTGCCGCGGGATCGGCGCGGCCACCCTCGAACTCGAGGCCCTCGGCCTCGAGCCTCCGCCGCACCGCCGCCGGGTCCCCGAGCGCGGTCCGCCCCACCGTCCCGTCGGACTTCAGGACCCGGTGCGAGCCGGGCGTCTCCTCGCGGATGAAGCGCTGGTTGAGCGCACGCGCGTGGACGTCGGTGCCGCCGGCGGCGCGAGCGACGTCGCCGTAGCTCATCCACGCGCCGGTCGGGATTGAGTCGACGATCTCGCGGACGCGATCGGGATCCATGGGGTGCTCCTCCTATCGTGGGCATGTCGGCGGCCGACGCTACGTGAGCGAAGGCCGATCTCAGCGCCGCGCGCGTGGATTGGCACGGACTCGGCACAGAGTTGTGACGAAGCCCGCGGCGCTGGCGGCGGGCGGCCGCCGGCCGGGCGGGCCTCCGGGGCTGCGAGCAACCTAGGTTGACAACCTCAAGCCTGTCAACTACAGTTGCTCGCCGATGCCGCACACCGACTTCCAGTCCCCTCGCGACCCCGCCGACGGCCTCGCCGCCGTCGTCGCCCTGCGCCGCCTCGCCGATCAGGTCGAGGACTCGGAGGTCGAGCGGGCGGTGCGCGATGGGTGGACGTGGTCGCTGATCGCGGAGGCGCTCGGCGTCACCCGGCAGGCCGTCCACAAGAAGCACGCCAAGCGCCTGAAGGCCCTCGGCGTGGAAGCGAGGAAGCGCTGATGTTCGAACGATTCACCCGCGAGGCGCGGCTCGTGGTCACGGGCGCGGAGCGAGAGGCGCGCGAGCTGGGCAGCCCGGCGATCGAGGCCGAGCACCTGCTGCTCGCGCTCACCGCCCTCGACCGCACGACCGCGGTCGGCGGCGTGCTCGCAGACATCGGGCTCGACCACGACCGCATGATCGAGGCGCTCGACGCCGAGCGCGAGCGGAGCCTGATGGCGGTCGGGATCTCGATCGGCGACTTCGACGTCCCGCCGCAGCGGCCGTCGGTCAAGCCGCGCATGGCCGCCGGCGCCAAGAGCGCGCTCGAGCACGCGCTGCGCATCTCCCTCGCCCGCTCCGACAAGCGGATCGAGTCCGGCCACATCCTGCTGGCGCTGCTGAGGGCGGAAGCCGGGACGGTCCCGCGCGCGCTGCGCGAGGCCGGCGTCGACCGGGCGGAGCTCAACGACCGCACGGCGGCGGCGCTCGACGCTCGCCGAGGGTAGGGCGCCGCGGCGGCGGCCTTCGACGCGCGCCGAGGGGAGCCGCGGCGGCGGCGCTCGACGCCCGCGGCTAGCTGCGAGCGAAGTCAACTGCGGCTGGGTAATTAGGCGGGGAGCCGGCCGCGCGGACGACTCCTGGCGGGTGGGGTTGATAACCGTCGAATAGCGACGGTTAGCGAACCCCACCGGGTCGGTGGGGTTTATTGAGTCATGCATATCGTGACTCAACAACCCCACGGCCAGCCGGCGTGGCCGGCTCCCCACCCCATTACCCAGCCGCAGTTGACGTTCCCGGCGAACCCGACCGCCTAGACGACCACGGCGTCAGCCTCGATCTCCACCCGCCAGCGCGGGTCGAGGAAGCCGGACACGACGACGAACGCGCTCGCCGGCCGCACCTCGCGGAACACGCGCCCGTGCACCTCCCCCACCGCCGGGCCGTCTGCGGCGTCCACCAGATATACACGTGTGCGGACGACGTCCGCCAGCCCCGCGCCCGCCTCCGAGAGCGCGGCGCCGATGATCTCCAGGCACCGCTCAGCCTGCCGCGCCGCATCGGGATCGACCTCGCCGCCCGGAGTGATCGCTGCGGTGGCGGACACCCACACCCGATCGCCGACCCGCACGGCCCGCGAGAACCCGATGTCGCGCTCATAAACAGAGCCGGACGAGACGAGCTGCCTCATCCGACCGACTGCTGGTAGAGCGTGAAGCCGATCGCCGCGCAGACCGAGGCGACGATCCAGAAGCGCAGGATGATCTTCGTCTCCGACCAGGCCTGCAGCTCGAAGTGGTGGTGGATGGGCGCCATTAGGAACACGCGCTTGCGGAAGGTCTGGAAGGAGAACACCTGGATCAGGACCGAGAGCGCCTCGATCACGAAGATCCCGCCGAGGATGATCAGCAGCACCTCGGTCTTGGTCATCACCGCCATCGCAGCGATCGCGCCCCCCAACCCGAGCGACCCGGTGTCGCCCATGAAGATCGACGCCGGGAACGAGTTGAACCACAGGAACCCGACGCACGCGCCCACGAGGCATCCCGCCACCAGCGCGAGGTCTGTCTGGCGCGTGGTGAACGTGATCGCGATGTAGGCGAGCAGGACGATCGCCGCGCAGCCCGCCGCCAGGCCGTCGAGCCCGTCGGTCAGGTTGACCGCCGAGGTCGTCCCGGCCACGACCAGGTAGATCAGCACCGGGTACAGGTAGCCGAGGTCGATCTGGTAGTCGACGATCCGGAGGTTCAGCGTGTCCCCGAGGTCGGCGCTCTCGGTCGCCACGACCCACAGCCCGACCGCGATCAGCACCGTCACGATCAGCTTCGTCCGCCCCCGCAGCCCCAAAGACCGCCGCTTGACGAGCTTCGTGTAGTCGTCCGCGAAGCCGAGTAGCGCGCACGCGACTGCCACGCCGAAGACCGCCAGCGACCGGGGATCGCGGTCGGTCAGCAGCAGGAACGGGACCGCGATCGCGGTGAAGATGATGATCCCGCCCATCGTCGGCGTGCCGGCCTTGGCGTGGTGCTCCTGCGGCCCCTCCTCGCGGATCTGCTGGCCGAACTCGCGCTCGCGCAGGAACTCGATGAACTTGGGCGAGAGGAAGACGCAGATCAGCAGCGACGCCGTTCCCGCGATCAGCACCTCACCCATGCGCCGTCTCCGAACGCAGGGCCTCGCGGGCGACCGCCACGTCGTCGAACGGCTCCTTGCGGCCGCCGGCGAACTCCTGCCCCTGCTCGTGCCCCTTGCCGGCGATCACGACCACGTCTCCCGGCTCGGCCAGCGCGACGGCGCGGTGTATCGAACGCCGCCGGTCGACGTCATGCTCCACGTGCCCGGCGCCGCCCGTGCCCGCCAGGATCTCCGCGATGATCGCCTCCGGATCCTCGGAGCGCGGGTTGTCGGAGGTCACCAGACAGATGTCTGCGAGGCGGGCGCCGATCTCCCCCATCAGCGGCCGCTTGCCACGGTCGCGGTCGCCGCCGGCCCCGAACACGGCGATCACCCGGCCCTCGGCCAGCTCGCGCGCCGCGCGCAGGACGTTCTCGAGCGAGTCCGGCGTGTGCGCGTAGTCGACCAACACGGCGAACGGCTGACCCTCGACGACCGGCTCGAACCGGCCCGGGACGCGCGCGGCGTCGGGCAGCGCCGTGACCGGGATCCCGAGCGTCCGCACCGCCGCCCAGGCGCCAATGGCGTTCAAGACGTTGAACCGCCCCGGCAGCGGCACATGGACGTCGAACGCGCCGTCCGGCGTCTCGAACGTGCATTCGGTGCCCGCGAAGCCGGTGGCCACGCCGGTCGCGCGATATGTGGCGGGAGCATCGATCGCGAACGTCTGAGCGTCCGAGAACTCATCCGCCAGCCGGCGGCCGTACGGATCGTCGACGTTGATCACCCGGACCTCGGTCAGCGGCGACGCGAAGAGCGCCCGCTTGGCCTGGAAGTAGTCCTCCATCGTCGGATGGAAGTCGAGGTGATCCTGTGTGAGGTTCGTGAACACGGCGACCGCGACGTGGATCCCGTCGGCCCGCCGCAGCTCGAGTGCGTGCGAGGAGATCTCCATCGCGCACGCGGTGTCGCCGCCGTCGAGCATCTCGCGGAACGTGCGCTGGAGGTCGATCGCCTCCGGGGTGGTGCGCACCGTCGGCCGCTCCTCGCCCGCCACGACCGACGTCACGGTGCCGAGCAGGCCGCACTGGCGCCCGGCACCCTCGAGCAGGGAGCGCACCAGGAACGCGGTGGTCGTCTTGCCGTTGGTCCCCGTGACGCCCACGACTGGTAGCGACGCTGTGGGGTCGCCGTAGAACCGCGCCGCGGCGGTCGCCATCGTGGCCCGCACATCCGAGACCTGCACTTCGGGCACGCGGGCGCCCACCGGCCGCGCGACGACGAGCGCGGCCGCGCCGCGCGCCACGGCGTCCGGAGCGAAGTCATGTCCGTCGCGCGTGAACCCGGGCACGCAGAAGAACAGCGTGCCGGGCTCCACCATGCGATTGTCGTAGGCCAGGCCGCCGATCTCGACCGCCGGCCCATCGCCGAGCAAGTCTCGGACGGTCATCCGCGGGCAGTCTACGAGCGGCCCTAGACGGCTGGCCGCGAGCCCGGCGTGGCGATCACGCTAGTAGCGTTCGCCGGCGTGTTCTGCCAGGCCGAGAAGCCGCGGCTCGTGTACGCGCTGCAGTGATGGAGCGGATCGCGCTCACCGACGCCGACGGCGTCGTGGGCCGCTACGACCGCGACGAGCGCGACGGCCACGTGTACGCCGACCTGTTCGACCGCCAGCCCGGCGTCACCGTCGACCGCGCCGCGCGGGCGGTGCTCGCCGAGCTGGGCGGGATGCGGATCGCAGCGGACGAGGAGCTCGGCCGCGCGCTCGTCGACGCCGGCGGGAAGCTGCGACGCCACGGGCACCTGATGTCGCACGACCTCGCCCAGCGACCGACCTGGCGCGACCCGTCGGGCTACCGGCTGACCGACGTCGACCGCCCGGCCGCCGACCTGCTCGACGCCTACCGTGCCGCGTTCCCGCCCGGCCACGTCGACCACCGCGACGAGTCGCCCGAGAAGTCGCTCGCCGACCTCGAGAGCCACCTGTCCGGCCGCGAGTTCGGCCCGCTCCTGAAGGGCAGCGGCCTCGCGATCGCGCCCGACGACACCGTCGCGGGCGCGATCCTGCTCGGCGTCCTCCCCGGCGACCCGCCGCTGAACGGTCCGTGGCTGATCGAGGTGTTCCGGCACCCGGACCACCGCGGCGTCGGCCGAGCGCTCGTGGAGCGCGCGCTCGTGATCACCGACGCGCCGGTGCTCGGCCTGATCGTGACCGCGGGCAACCCGGCACGCGGGCTCTACGACGCGCTCGGCTTCAGACTCGTCAGTACGCGGATGGTCGTCGAGCTCTAGACCGCCAGCGCGCGCTCGACGATGGAAT
The DNA here is from genome assembly GCA_046744275.1 of Actinomycetota bacterium. Classification (GTDB taxonomy): domain Bacteria; phylum Actinomycetota; class Thermoleophilia; order Solirubrobacterales; family Solirubrobacteraceae; genus DASSUW01. The sequence continues at coordinate 4,403 of JBKOYW010000487.1, read as the reverse complement.
CACCGTCGACGCCGGCGGGGAGCGTGCCGAACGCGCAGCCGCGCGCCTCGCCGAGCCGGCCGGCGCAGAACGCGTCGGCGACGGCGGGCGGCGCGTGCCGGACGAGCAGTGACGCCTGGAAGGCGAGCGCGAGGTCCTCGACGCCGCGCCGCGCCGACCACTCGTCCCGCGGCGGGGTGAGCGCGTCGAGGTGGGCGTCGAGCCTGGCGTTGCCGCCGCGCGCCAGCTCGCTCTCGGCCAGGAAGGCTGGCTGGCCCTCCGGCTCGCGCGCCTTCGCGCGCAGCACGTCGAGGCTCATGACGTTGCCGGAGCCCTCCCAGATGCCGTTGAGCGGCGCGTCGCGCAGGAGCCGCGGCATCGGGGACTCCTCGACGTAGCCGTTGCCGCCCAGGCACTCGAGCGCCTCGGCGGCGTGCGGCGTGGCGCGCTTGCAGACCCAGTACTTGAGCACCGCGGTCGCGAAGCGGCGCAGCGGGGTGTCGCCCTCGTCGTACGCGCGCGCGAGCCGCAGCGCGGTGGCGGTGGCGGCCTCGGACTCGATCGCGAGGTCGGCGAGCACGTTGACCATCGCCGGCTGCTCGACCAATCGCTTGCCGAATGCGCTGCGATGGCGGGCGTGCCACACCGCCTCGGCCACGCCGCGGCGCATGCCGGCCGCGCTGCCGATCACGCAGTCCAGCCGCGTGTGCGTGACCATCTCGATGATCGTCGCCACGCCGCGGCCCTCCTCGCCGAGGAGCCGCGCCGCGGCGCCGCGGAACTCGACCTCGCTCGACGGCAGCGAGCGCGTGCCGAGCTTGTCCTTGAGCCGCTGGAACTCCATACCGGCGCCGCGCTCGACCAGGAAGCAGCTCAGGCCCGCGGGCGCCTGGGCGAGCACGAGGAAGACCGTGCACGGCGGGTAGGAGCAGAACCACTTGTGGCCGGTGAGCGCCCACCAGCCATCGCCCACCGGCTCCGCGCGAGTGGTGTTGGCGCGCACGTCGCTGCCACCCTGCTTCTCCGTCATCGCCATGCCGCAGAGGGCGCCGCGGTCGTAGTCCGGGAGCGTCAGGCGCGGCTCCCACTCCGCGGCCAGCCCTGGGTCGACCCGCAGCGCAGGCACGGCCGAGTAGGTCATCGAGACCGGGCACATGACGCCCGCGTTGGCGTGCGTCCACAGCAGCTCGAGCGCTGCGCGGGCGGCGTGCGCACCGGGCCGCGGGTCGCGCCACGGCAGGCCGTGAATCTCGCGCTCGACGGCGCCGCGCAGCAGCCAGTGCCAGCTCGGGTCGAGCTCGACCTCGTCGATCCGGTGGCCGAAGCGGTCGTGGGTCCGCAGGCGCGGCTCGTTGCGCTCGGCGCGGCGGCCGTGCTCCTGCGCCTCGGCCGAGCCGGCCACGGCGCCCGTGTCGCGCGCCCGGTCGACCGCCCAGCCGGCGCCCTCGCGCTCGAGCGCCTCCTGGAGGGCCAGGTCGGTGTCGAACAGGTTGATGTCCTCGAACGGGACGGACTGGTTCAGGACGTCATGCGTCAGCGTGCTCATGCGCGGTTCCCACCGATCGGAGGACGAAGGTCTGGAGCCCGGCGACGAGCGCGTCGGCGCCCTGATGGCGGTGCTGGAGCGGACCCACGAGCGCCTCGGCCAGCGCGCCGACGATCGCGGCGGCGGTCAGCTGGGCGTCGAGCGGCGCCAGCTCCTGACGTTCGACGCCGTCCTTGAGGGCTCGCTCGAAGAGGTCGGCGTAGGCGCGCCGGAAGGTGAGCCGCTCCGCCTCGACCGCCGGATCGACCGGCTCGGCGATCAGCGCGTAGGCCCTGACCGGCTCGGCCAGGGCGCGGCGCACGAACGCCTCGACCCAGGCGGCCAGCCGGTGCGTGACCGGCTCGTCGCGGTCGGTCATCGCGCGCAGGACGTCGACCTCCCGCTGCGATGCGCGGCGGAAGACCTCGGCGAACAGGTCGCCCTTGGAGGGGAAGTGGCGGTACACGGTGCCGGTGGCGACGCCGGCGCGGCGCGCGACGCTCGCGACCGACGCCGACGCATATCCGCCCTCGGCGAGCTGTTCGAGCGCGGCGTCGACGATCCGCTCGCGGGCGGCGGCGAGGCGGGCACGTGTGCGCTCGGTCGGGCGGTACGGCACCCTAGAATTGAATCACGGTTCAGACCTACGGCGCAATCCGCAGGTAGTTCAGGGCGAACGACGTGATCCGCTGGAACGCCGGGGCGGCCACGGTGCCGCCGTAGATGTCCCCCTGCGGCTCGTCGACCATCACCGCGACCAGCAGCTTCGGCCGCTTCGCCGGCGCGAAGCCCACGAACGAGGAGACGAACTTGGTCTTCGAGTAGCCGCCGTACTCGTCCGGCTTCTCCGCCGTACCCGTCTTGCCGCCCAGCACATAGCCCTCGATCGCCGCGCCCGACGCCGTGCCGCCGGGGCCGAGCACGCCCTCGAGCATGCGACGCACCGAGGCGGCGGTGGCCTCGGAGATCACGCGGTGGCCCTTCGGCTTGCGGGCCGCCCGCGCGCCGACCCGCTCGACGATGTGCGGCGGCCGCAGGATCCCTCCGTTGGCGATCGCGGAGTAGCCGACCGCCATCTGCATCGGCGTGACGGCCAGGCCCTGGCCGATCGGGAGGTTGCCCATCGAGGAGCCCGAGTACTTGTCGAGGTCGAGCAGGATGCCGCGCTCCTCGCCGGGCAGGTCGATCCCGGTCGGGCTGCCGAACCCGAAGCGCCGGACCCACTTGTCGAAGCGCTCCGCGCCGAGCCGCTGGCCGATCATGATCGAGCCGACGTTGGACGACTGCTCGAGGATCTGGCGGGTGTTGAGCGCGCGGTAGCCGGCGTCGTGCGCCTCGCCGATCTCCCGGTCCGCGACCGTGATCGTCGGCGGCACGTTGAAGCTCGTGTTCGGCGTCACCAGGCCCTCCTCGAGCGCGCCGGCGACCGTGAACGCCTTGAACGTCGAGCCGGGCTCGTAGGTGGCGCCGATCGCGCGGTTCTGGCGCGCGTAGTCGGGGGCGTCGCCGAGTGCGTTTGCGTTCACGCGCGGCCAGTTGGCGAGCGCGAGGATCGCGCCGTCGCGCGGGTCCATGACGATCGCGGTGGCGCCCTTCGGCTGCCACTCCTCCCCCACCTCGGCCAGCACCTCCTCGGCGCGGTCCTGGACGTTGGCGTCGAGCGTCAGCTGTACGTCGGCGCCGGGGACGGTCCGCTTCGCCTCGCGCAGCTCGATCGCGTCGCCCAGCGCGTCTTTGGTCAGGCGCCGCTCGCCGTCCTGGCCGCCGAGGTACTCGTCGAGCGAGTACTCGAGCCCGGCGAGGCCGTCGCCGTCGGTGCCGGTCACGCCGAGCAGCTGCGAGGCCATCCAGTCACGCGGGTAGATGCGCTCGAACTCGGGGATGAACTCGAGCCCCTCGATCTCCATCCGCTGGACGCGGCGGGCGCGGCCCGGCCTCACGTGCTTGGCGAGGTAGGCGAAGCCCGTGTCGCGGCGCGCGAGCTGGCGCAGGATGTCGTCCTCGGGCTTGTGCAGGACGCGCGAGAGCTTCGCGGCGACCCCCGGCGCGTCGTCGATCAGGTACGGCGTGGCCGCGATCGTCACCGCCGGCTGCGAGACCGCGAGCTCGGTGCCCTCGCGGTCGAGGATCGTGCCGCGTCGTGCCGGGACCGTGATGTCGGCCTCCTGCTGGGTGACGGCGGCGCGCTTGAGCGTGCCCGCCTTGACGACGCCGAGCCAGGCCGCGCGGCCGGCGCCGAGCAGGAGCAGGGCCAGGAAGACGGCGAAGAGAAAGCCGATGCGGCGCTCGATGAGCCGCACCGGCCTACCCCTGGCCGGGCACGGTGGCCGCGCCGGTGGCGGGGTCCACAGGCGGCGGCGTGGTGGTGGTCGCGGCCGGGTCGCTCGACGCGGGGGCCGCCGGCTCGACCGGCGCGGTGGTCGTCGTGGCCGGGTCCGTGGTCGTCGCGGCCGGGTCGGTCGTCGTGGCCGGGTCCGTGGTCGTCGCGGCCGGGTCGGTCAGCGCGGCGGGATCGGCGGCGAGCACGCCGGGCTCGCGACCGCCGTTCTGCATGATCGCCGCGGCCTCTTCGCTCGGCGGCTGCATCTGGCGGGCCGCGCGGTTCGCGTCGCGGTCGCCGCGCGAGCGCAGGTACTCGACGCCGCCCGGCAGCGGCGTGATCATGCCGTCCGCGAGCGCGGCCTGGCGGACGCGGTCGCCGGACGACAGGCGGGCGATCTCGGCCTCGAGGTTGGCGTTCTGGCGCTCGAGCGTGGCCGTGGTCGTGACCGCGCGCGAGATGCCGGCGTTCAGCTTGAGCAGCGACACCTGCATCGCGACGATCCCGCCGAGCAGCACGCCGATCAGCCAGATCCAGACGCGGCCGCGCAGCAGGCCGTCGATCAGGCGGGTCTCCGGC
>JBKOYW010000525.1:0-18877 GCA_046744275.1 Actinomycetota bacterium | reverse complement strand
CGCCTGCATGGAGGTGGCGAGCTCGTGTCGCGGCGGCAGCGCGTACTTGCGGTTGTCGGAGACGTAGGCGCCGTCGGGCAGCCCGTCGAGCGCCTGCTCGACGATCTTGGCCGACTCGCGCATCTCCGCCATCCGCACGCGGTAGCGGTCGTAGTTGTCGCCGACCGTGCCGACCGGGATCTTGAACTCGAAGTGGTCGTAGCTCGAGTACGGCGCGGCCTTGCGCAGGTCCCACGGGTTCCCGGTGGCCCGCAGCAGCGGTCCGGTGACGCCGAGGCCGAGCAGCGTCTGCTCGTCGACGATGCCGGTGCCGCGCAGGCGCTGGAGCACGATCTCGTTGGCGTCGATGATGGCCTCGAACTGGTCCAGGCGCGACGGCAGCTCGCCGATCAGCGCGCGCACCTTGGTCTCCCAGCCGGCCGGGATGTCCTCGGCCACGCCGCCGACCTGGATGTAACGGGTGTGCATGCGCTGGCCGGACGACATCTCGAACAGGTCGAGGAACCGGTCGCGGTCGCGCCAGGCGTACCAGAAGATCGAGATCGCGCCGAGGTCGAGTCCGCCGGCCGCCAGCCACAGCAGGTGCGAGGCGATCCGGTTTAGCTCGAGGTGGATGATCCGCAGGTACTGTCCGCGCGGCGGCACCTCGAGGTCGAGCAGCGTCTCGACGGCGCCGCAGAACGCCATCGCGTTGAAGTAGTAGGAGAGGTAATCCATCCGCTCGACGACGGGGATGACCTTCCAGTACGCCTTGTCCTCGGCGGTCTTCTCGATGCCGGTGTGGACGTAGCCGATGATCGGCTGGATGTCGCGCACCACCTCGCCCTCGAGCGTGGTCAGCAGCCGCAGCACGCCGTGCGTGGCCGGGTGGTGCGGGCCGAGGTTGAGCGTGAGCAGCTCCTCGTGCTCCGGGTGCGCGATGTGCGCGAGCTCGATCGACTCCTCCTGCTGGCGGTAGGTGATGCCGCCCGGCCGGGTGCTGACCTCGCTCATTGCCAGTACCCGGGGTTCTGGGGCTCGTTGTGCGTGAACAGCACGGGCTCACCGCCGATCGGGAAGTCGCGACGCTGGGGATGGCCTTCGTAGTCCTCGGGCATGAGGATCCGGCGCAGGTCCGGGTGCTCGTCGAAGACCACGCCGAACATGTCGTAGATCTCGCGCTCCTGGTGGTCGGCGGTCGGCCACTGCGGCGTGACCGACAGGACGTTCGGGGCGTCGACCGGAACGCGCAGCTTGACCGTGATGCGGTCGACCTCGGTCATGTCGAGCATCTCGTAGTGGACGCCGAGCCGCGGCTCCTCCGGGTAGTAGTCGACGCCGTGGACGCTGGCCAGGAAACGGAAGCCGCGGTCCTTGAGGAGGGCCAGCGTCTCGCGCACGAGCACGGGCGCGATCGTGAGTGTCGCCTTGTCGCGGAAGTACGTCGTGTCCACCACGGCATCGGCGCCGTGGGCGTCGCGCAGCTCCTGGGCGATCAGCTCCAGGCCGGTGGCGTCAGGCACTCGTGCCCTCCCCGCCGCCCGTCACGCCGATCGAATGCGCGGCGGCGGGGTCGACGGCGAGCTCGGACTCGATGAACTCCTCGGTGCCGCGGCCGCCGTAGCGCGCGCGCCACCCGAGGTCGGGCTTGGCCATGATCATCGTCCGCAGCTTGATGATCCCGTAGGCGAGCGCCTCCGGCCGCGGCGGGCAGCCCGGGACGTGCAGGTCGACCGGCATGAACTTGTCCGCCGGCACGATCGCGTAGTTGTTGAAGACGCCCATCGACGACGAGCAGGCGCCCATCGCGATCGCCCACTTGGGCTCGAGCATCTGGTCGTACACGCGCCGGACGATCGGCGCCATCTTGATCGAGATGCGCCCGGAGATGATCAGCAGGTCGGCCTGGCGCGGCGAGGCGCGGAACGCCTCGAAGCCGAACCGGGCGATGTCGACGCGCGCGGCGACGATGCCCATCTGCTCCATCGCGCAGCAGGCGAGCCCGAAGGTGGCGGGCATGATGCCGTTCGCGCGCGCCCAGTTCGCCGCCCTGTCCATCGTCGTGGTCATCAGGCGCTCTTCGACGTAGGCCTCAAGGTCGGGCCCGTCGAGCTCGCCGCGAAGCATCTGGCGCGCCCGCAGCTGACGGGCGCGGAAGGCGCCGTCCGAGCCGGAGCCCAGGCGCTCGCGCTTTATCTCCATGCCAGGGCCCCTCTTCGCCAGACGTAGATGAACGCGATGAAGAGCAGGACGATGAAGACGATCGTCTCGATCAGCGCGAACGTCCCGAACGCCTTGAGCTGGATGGCGACCGGGAACAGGAAGATGACCTCGATGTCGAACAGGATGAAGAGCATCGCCACGAGGTAGAAGGAGATGCCGAAGCGCATGTTGCGCTTGACCTCGGAGGGCAGCCCGCTCTCGTAGGGATCAGCCGTCGCGCGCCGGTGCCGGAGCCCGCGCGGCCCGACCATCGTGTTGAGGTACGCGAAGACGAGGCCGAGGATCACACCCAACCCGACGAAGACCAGCGCGGGTGCGTAGGAACGGATCACCGCTTGGAATTGTTAGCACCGCGGGACCGAGTTTGTGCGGCTGTGTTACTTAGTGGCATTCCGCTCTTGCAAATACACCGGCCGGATGCCGGTGGCCCCATCAAACGAGGGGCCGGATGCCCCTCGGGGCTACAACCCCGCCGCTCGTACCCCGAGCAGAGCCACGACGAGCGCGGAGGCGGCCATGACGCCCATCTCGCGGCGCATGATCGCCCGCACGAGATCGTGCTGCTCGGCCACCGGGAGCGCCTCGACGTCAGCCCGACCGTCGAGGTCGCGCTGGGCGAGCACGGTGTCGGCCGCCACGAGCCGCAGCTGCTCGGCGACGAACGAGACGCCGAGCGGTACGAGGCCGTAGATCAGGTGCAGCTCGGGCAGGTCGCGGCCGATCGCGAGCAGGATCGCGCCGTCGACCGCCTGCAGCATCACCAGCCCCTGGCCGACGCGCAGCAGCGGCCAGAAGCCGGGCGCGTCGCGGACCCGCCACCAGCACCACGCGCCCCACGCGCCGGCCGCGAGGTTGGTCGCGATCAGGGCGACGCCGAGGCCGACATGGAACGCGGTCATCCGCGGTAGACCCCGCGGAACCACAGCAGCGGATCGCCGCGCCCGGCCTCCGCGGCCTCCACGGCGCCGATCCCGATCGTGTGGTCGCCGGCCGGGATCAGGCGCTCGAGCCGGCAGCCGATCCAGGCGAGCGCGCCGTCGAGCACCGGGATCCCGTCGTGCATCGCGTGCGGGACGCCGGCGAACTTCTCGCGCTCGTCCGTCTTCGACGCGAACAGCCGGGCGAGGTCCTGCTGGCCGGCGGCGAGGATGTTCACGCCGAAGCGGCCGGTGGCCTGCACGGCGGGAAGCGTCCGCGCCTCGTTGTCGAACGCGACCAGCAGCAGCAGCGGCTCGAGCGACAGCGAGCAGACCGCATTGGCGGTCATCCCCACCGGCCCGTCCGACGTGCCCGCCGTCACGACCGTGACGCCGGTCGCGAAGTGCCCCATGACCGAGCGGAAGCGCTCCGGGCCGACCTCTCTCATCGCACGACGAGTCTGCCGGTCATGCCGAGCTGCTCGTGGTTGCCCACCGTGCACAGCATCTTGTAGTCGCCACGCGGAAGGTTGACGGTCTCGGTCGCGCTGTCGCCCGGGAGCAGCGTCTTGATGGCCACCGGCTCGCCGTCGCGGTCCCGCACGCGGAGGTTGTGCCCGAGGCGGCCGCGGTTGGTCACCACGATCGTCAGCTCGCCCGCCTGCGCGCGCAGGTTCTGCGGGCGGATGAGGAAGTCGTCGAGCGTGATCTCCACTCGGTGGTCGCGTACCTCGGCGGCCGGCCCGAGGCCGCCGCAGCCGCCGAGGGCGAGGGCCGCGAGCGCGGCGGCTATGGCGCGAACGAGCAGCATCGGGGGCGGGATTGTTCCGTATGCTGTGCCACCTTCATGGCCCGCTCTCCCCGCCGACTCCTGGCTCTTGCGGCGCTGGCGGCCGCCGCGCTCGCGCTCGGCGCGTGCGGGACCGAGGGCATCGAGCTCGCCGAGAACGACCCCAACTACGAGGGCGCCGAGCTGTTCAAGGAGAACTGCGCCGGCTGCCACTCGCTGTCGGTCGTAGGCGCCGACGGCTCGGCGACCGATGTCTCCTCGCGCGAGCGCAAGGACGGCCCGAACTTCAACGAGCGCAAGGAAGACGTGGAGTCGGTCCTGTACGCGATCCGCAACGGCGGGTTCTCCTCCGGCCCGATGCCGCAGAACATCCTCACCGGCGAGGACGCGCAGAAGGTCGCCGAGTTCGTCGCGCGCTACTCGGGCGGCGGCGGCTCGCAGTAGCGCCGCGATGCTGGACCTCAAGCAGATCCGGCGGGACCCCGAGCCCGTGCGCAGCGCGCTCGCGCGCCGCCGCGACGGGTCCGACGCGCGGCTCGACCGCGTGCTCGAGCTCGACGAGCGAACGCGCGCGCTGCGGCCGGAGGTCGAGTCGCTGAAGGCGCAGCAGAACGCGGCGTCGAAGGCGATCGGGGCCGCCAAGCAGCAGGGCGGCGACGCGGCGGCGGAGATCGCCGCGATGCAGGAGGTCGCCCAGCGTGTGAAGGCGCTCGGGCAGGAGCTCTCCGACGCCGACGCCGAGCTGCACGCGGCGCTCGCCACGCTCCCGAACCCGCCCGACCCGACCGCCGCCGACGAGGACACGACGCTGCGCGAGGAGGGCGAGGCGGGGGCCGCCGGCCGCGACCATCTCGAGGTGGCGGGATCGATGATCGACATGGAGGCCGGAGCGCGCGTGGCCGGGTCGCGCTTCGCGTACCTGCGCGGCGACCTCGTGCTGGTCGAGCTCGCGCTCTTCCGCTGGGCGCTCGAGCTGCTCGTCGAGCAGGGCTTCGAGCCCGTCGTGCCGCCGGTACTGGTGCGCGAGGAGGCGCTGCACGGGACCGGCTTCCTGCCGGACACCGAGCAGCAGATCTACCGGCTGGCGGACGACGAGCTGTACCTCGTCGGCACCAGCGAGGTGCCGCTCGCGTCGCTGCACGCCGGCGAGATCCTCGAGCCTGGGACGCTCCCGCTCCGCTACGCCGGCATGTCGCCGTGCTTCCGGCGCGAGGCGGGGGCCGCCGGGCGCGACACGCGCGGGATCCTGCGCGTGCACCAGTTCGACAAGGTCGAGATGTTCAGCTTCGTCGAGCCGGAGGCGTCGGCCGGCGAGCACGAGCTGCTGCTCTCGCTCGAGGAGCGCTTCCTGCAGGAGCTGGCGATCCCCTACCGCGTCGTCAACATCGGGGCGGACGACCTCGGCGCCTCGGCGGCCAAGAAGTACGACCTCGAGGCGTGGATGCCGGGCCAGCAGCGCTACCGCGAGGTCACGTCGACCTCGAACACGACCGACTTCCAGGCCCGCCGGCTCGACATCCGCTACCGCGACGAGAGCGGCCGGCCGCGCCACGTCCACACCCTGAACGGCACGGCGGTCACCTGGCGCCACCTGATCGCGCTGCTCGAGAACCACCAGCGCGACGACGGCACGGTCGCGGTGCCGGAGGTCCTGCATCGGTGGGGTGCTCCGGCGCTGCTGCGGGTAGGCGACGCGTCATGACCGAGCGCGAGACGCCGATCACCCCCGACGAACCCGAGATCCCGGCCGAGCCGCCCGGCCCCGACTCGATCGAGCCGGAGGTCGATGACCAGCCACTCGGCCCGCCGGCCGACCTCGACGAGGACGACGCGCCGCTGCCCGGCCTGCCCAAATCCGAGCCGCCGGCCAGCGAGTGATGACGCGCGAGCAGATACAGGTGTGGCTGGACGCGTACGTGGCGGCCTGGCGCACCTACGACGCCACCGCGATCGGCGACCTGTTCACCGAGGACGCCGCCTACCGCTATCACCCGTACGACGACCCCGAGCGAGGACGCGAGGCGATCGTCGCCGGGTGGCTGGACGAGCCCGACGAGCCCAACTCGTGGGAGGCACGCTACGCGCCGCTGCTCGTGGAGGGCGACCGCGCCGTGGCGACCGGCGAGACCCGCTACGCCGACGGCCAGACGTTCTCGAACCTGTTCGTGCTCGAGTTCGACGCCGAGGGCCGCTGCCGCGAGTTCACGGAGTGGTTCATGGAGCATCCTCGTAGCGGACTGATGTAACAGAATCTCAATGTGTAAAGCTCGGCCGGATCTGGAATGATCGCGGCGGAGGAGGAGCGACGGAGTCCACTCCAGGATCCCGGGGAACGTTGGTCGAGCCGGCGCGGGGAGCGGTCGGCCCGATCCTCGGCGTCCGCAACCTGGAGGTCGTCTACCAGGACGTCGTCCTGGTCCTGCGCGGCGTCTCCCTCGAGCTGCCGCGCGGCGAGATCGTGGCGCTGCTGGGCGCCAACGGCGCCGGCAAGACGACGCTGCTGCGGGCGGTCACGGGGCTGCTCGGCGTCCACCGCGGCCGGATCACGAAGGGCGCCGTCGAGCTCGCCGGCGAGCGCATCAGCGGGCAGAACGCGGCCGCGATCGTGCGCCGCGGCGTCGCCCAGGTGATGGAGGGTCGGCGGATCTTCGCCGAGCTGACCGTGGAGGAGAACCTGCGCGCGGGCGGCTTCACGCGCTCCCGCGCCGAGGTGCGAGAGTCGCACGAGCGCGTGCTCGAGATGTTCCCGGTGCTCGCGGAGCGGCGCAAATCCACAGCCGGGTACCTGTCCGGCGGCGAGCAGCAGATGCTCGCCATCGCCCGTGCGCTCATGGCCGCGCCGCGCGTGCTGCTGCTCGACGAGCCGTCGCTCGGCCTCGCGCCGCGGCTGGTCGAGCAGGTGCGCGACACGATCGTCGAGCTCAACCGCCAGGGCGTCAGCGTCCTGCTGGTCGAACAGAACGCGGCGATGGCGCTCGCCATCGCGAGCCACGGCTACGTGATGGAGACCGGTCGCGTGGTCAAGGACGGCCCGGCCGCCGAGCTGCTCGCCGACCAGGACATCCAGGAGTTCTACCTCGGCGTCGGCGAGACCGGCCGGCGCTCGTTCCGCGACGTGAAGTCCTACCGGCGCCGGAAGCGATGGAGCGGCTGAGCGTCCCCGAGCCCGCGACCGAGCCGGCGGCGCGCCGCGCGCCCGCCGAGCCGCTGCTCGCCGTCGACGACATCACGCTGCGGTTCGGCGGCGTGACCGCGCTCGACGGCGTGTCGTTCGAGGTCAGGCCGGGCGAGCTGTTCGCAGTGATCGGCCCCAACGGCGCCGGCAAGACGTCGATCTTCAACTGCATCAACGGCGTCTACCGGCCGCAGAAGGGCTCGATCCGGCTCGACGGGGAGCAGCTGATCGGGCGCTCACCGCCGGCCGTGGCGCGGCTCGGGGTGGCGCGCACGTTCCAGAACCTCGGGCTCTTCACGCACCTGACGGTGATCGACAACCTGATGCTCGGCCGCCACCACCTGATGCGCACGGGGTTCGTGACCGGCGCCGTGTGGTGGGGCCGCGCCAAGCGCGAGGAGGTCGAGCACCGCGAGGCGGTCGAGGCGGTGGTCGAGCTCCTGGAGCTCGAGGCGCACCGGCACACGCCCGCCGGGCTGCTGCCGTACGGGCTCCAGAAGCGGCTCGAGCTCGGCCGCGCGCTGGCGATGGAGCCGCGCCTGCTGCTGCTCGACGAGCCGGTGGCGGGCATGAACCTGGAGGAGACCGAGGACCTCGCGCGCTACCTGATCGAGGTCCGCGAGCGGCTCGAGCTTGCGGTCATCCTCGTCGAGCACGAGATGCGGCTGGTGATGGACCTCGCCGACCGCGTGATGGCACTCGACTTCGGCACGCCGCTCGCGACCGGCACGCCGACCGAGGTGCAGGCCGACCCGCGCGTGATCGAGGCGTACTTGGGAGGCGGATCGTGAGCTCGCTGCCGGCGCTGCTGCTGGCGCACGCGCGCGAGCGTCCGGACGCGCCCGCGATGCGCGAGAAGCGCCGCGGCCGATGGCATGAGATCACGTGGGGCGGCTACGCCGAGCGCGTCGCCCGCGTCGCGCACGGCCTGCGCGAGCTGGGAGTCGAGCCCGGCGACCGCGTGGCCATCCACGGCGAGAACCGGGCCGAGTGGGTGATCGCCGACCTCGCAGTGCAGGGGATCGGCGCGATCAGCGTCGGCGTCTACCCGACCAGCCCGGCGGCCGAGGTCGAGTACCTGCTGGCCCACTCGGAGGCGGTCGTGCTGGTCGCCGAGGACGAGGAGCAGCTCGACAAGGCGCTCGCCGTCCGCGAGCGGCTGCCGGCGCTGCGGAAGATCGTCCTGATCGACCCGCGCAACGTGCGCGCGCTCGACGACCCGATGGTGATGACGTGGGACGCGTTCGAGGCGGCCGGCGAGCTCGACGACTACGCCCGCGCGGTCGACGCGCTCGACGCGCGCGAGACCGCGGTGATCGTCTACACGTCCGGCACCACCGGGCCGCCCAAGGGCGCGATGCTCACGCACGCGAACCTCGCCTGGGCGGCGGACGCCTTCCGCGGCGCGCTCGGCACCGGGCCGGACGACGAGGTGCTCTCCTACCTGCCGCTGTGCCACGTGGCCGAGCGGCTCGGGTCGCTCATCAACGGCCTCGGCAGCGGCTACGTCGTCAACTTCGGCGAAGGCGGCGAGTCGTTCGCGCAGGACCTGCGCGACGTGCAGCCGACCCTGTTCGCGGCCGTCCCGCGCGTGTGGGAGAAGATGCTCGCCACCGTCGAGATCAAGATGGCCGACGCCTCGTGGCTCAAGCGCGCCACGTACCGGACGGCCATGCGGACCGGCCGCGCGCTGGCGGCGAAGCGCATGCGAGGCCCGCTCGGGCCTGCCGACCGCGGCCGCGCGACGGTCGCCATCGCGCGTGCGCTCCGCGCCCTGCGCGACAAGCTCGGCCTCGGGCGCGTGCAGCGGGCCGTGTGCGGGGCAGCCCCGATCGCCCCGCAGGTGCTCGAGTACTTCTGGGCGCTCGGGGTTCCGGTCTACGAGATCTACGGGCAGACCGAGAACACCGCCGTCTGCACGTTCATGCCGGCGGAGGACGTCCGGATCGGGACGGTCGGCCGGCCGCTCGAGGGCGTCGACCTCAGGATCGCGGGCGACGGCGAGATCCTCACCCGCTCGCCGGCCGTGTTCGCCGGCTACTTCAAGGACGACGACGCCACGGCCGCGACCATCGACCCGGACGGCTGGCTGCACACCGGCGACGTCGGCGAGATCGACGAGCGCGGCCACTTGACGATCACCGACCGCAAGAAGGACGTGATCATCACGGCCGGCGGCAAGAACATCTCGCCGTCGGAGATCGAGAACCGTCTCAAGGTCTCACCGTACGTGCGCGAGGCGATGGTCGTCGGCGACCGCCGCAAGTACCTGGTCGCGCTGATCGGCATCGAAGCCGACACGGTGAGCGACTGGGCGGCGCGCCGCGGCCTCGCGTTCACCACCTACGGCGACCTGTCGCGCAAGGAGGAGGTGCGCGGGCTGATCGGCGAGTGGGTCGAGGAGGTCAATCGCGACCTCGCTCAGGTGGAGACGATCAAGCGCTTCGCCCTGCTCGAGAAGGAGCTCGACCACGAGGACGGCGAGCTGACCGCGACGCTGAAGGTCAAGCGGCGCGCGCTGGAGCAGCAGTTCGAGGGCCAGATCGAGGCGCTCTATGGATGAGTTCATCCAGCTCTGCTTCAACGGGCTGGCGCTCGGGGCGCGCTACGCGCTGGTGGCGCTCGGCTTCGTGATCATCTACCGCGCCACCGGGGTCATCAACTTCGCCCAGGGCGCGCTGGTGGCGCTCGGCGCCTACCTCACCTACGCGTTCGCGAACGGCGCCGAGCTGCCGTTCGCGCTCGCCGTCCTGCTCGCCGTCCTGTGCGCGTCCGCCTTCGGGGCCGGGCTGGAGCGGACGGTGCTGCGCAAGATGGTCGGCGAGCCGGTGTTCGCCGTGATCATGATCACGATCGGCCTGCTGTTCATCATCGAGCAGGCGATCACCGCGATCTGGGGCTTCGACAACCTCAACCTCGCCGACCCGTGGGGCGTCGAGACCGTCAAGACCGGCGGCGTCGTGATGGCGGTGCGCGATCTGTGGACGCTCGGCATCGCCGCCGCCGTGCTGGCCGGGTTCTTCGTCTTCTTCCGCCTCTCCACGCTCGGCGTCGCCATGCGCGCGACGGCGTTCGACGCCGAGGCGGCGCTCGCCCAGGGCATCAGCGCGCGGCGCGTGTTCGCGGTCTCGTGGGCGATCTCCGCCGGCCTCGCGGCGCTGGCCGGGGTCACGCTCGCGTCAGGCCCGGCGGCGCTGTCGCCGACGATCGGCGCGATCGCGCTGGTCGCGTTCCCGGCGATGATCGTCGGCGGGATGGACTCGCCGGTCGGCGCGGTCGCGGGCGGCCTCATCATCGGCCTCACACAGGCGCTGACGGCCGGCTACCAGGAGGACGTTGCGCCCTGGCTCGGCCAGAACTTCGGCGCGGTCATGCCCTACGTGGTGATGATCGTGATCCTGCTCGTGCGGCCCTACGGGCTGTTCGGCACCCGCGAGGTCAGGCGCGTCTGATGGCGCGGCCGCACCGCAACCTCACGCGCCGCTACGCCGACGACCTGCGGCTGTTCCGCAGCCGCGCGGCGCGGGTGTGGCTGGTCGTGCTCGTCGCACTGTGGCTGCTGACCCCGATGTTCATGACCGACCCGTTCTGGCTATCGGTCCTCAACTACGCCGGCATCGCCGCGATCGGGGCGATCGGGCTCAACCTGCTGACCGGCTACACCGGCCAGGTCTCGCTCGGCCACGCGTTCTTCATCGGCGCCGGCGCCTACACGGCGGCGGCGGTCGGCGGCGACCTCGGCCTGCCGCTGATCCTGTGGCTCCCCGCCGCCGCCCTGCTCGGCGCCGCGGTCGGAGCGCTGATCGGCCCGTTCGCACTGCGCCTGCGCGGCAACTACCTGGCGATCGTTACGCTCGGCCTGGTCTTCCTGGGCGAGCACCTGTTCCGCAACATGGACTCGCTGACCGGCGGCAACTCGGGCACCTCGGTCACCGCTGAGGCGTCGCTCGGGCCGATCGACTTCAACGCCATCACGATCGCCGGCGACGAGTACATCCGCAACCAGGGCTGGTTCTGGCTGGTGTGGGGGCTCGTCGCGCTGTGCGCGCTGCTGGCCAAGAACATCGTCCGCACCCGCCCGGGCCGGGCGATCCAGGCGATCCGCGACCGCGACGTGGCGGCCGAGATCATCGGCGTCGAGCTCGGGCGCTACAAGGTCGCCGCATTCGCGGTCTCGAGCGGCTTCGCGGCGCTGGGCGGCGCGCTCTACGGCGCCTACCAGCAGTACGTCTCCCCGGACGAGTGGACGCTGTTCCTCTCGATCCAGTACATCGCCATCATCATCGTCGGCGGCGTCGGGACGGTATTCGGCGCCGTGCTCGGCGCGCTGTTCCTCGGCGGGCTCCCGGCCGTGATCGAGAACTACTCGGACTCGATCCCGGGCGTGTCGACCACCGCGGCCGACGACGGCTTCATCTCGGTCTTCTCCCTCAACCAGGCCATCTTCGGCCTGCTGATCGTCCTGTTCCTGATGTTCGAGCCACGTGGGCTGGCCGCCATGTGGCTGCGTGTGAAGGCGTATTTCAAGGCATGGCCGTTCTCCTATTGAACGACCACATCAAAGGTTCACGAGACACCGGCATCCATGCCGGTGTCCGGAAACGAGTGATCGCCGTTCCGGCGGCGAGAGGAGGGACGTAATGAAGAGGGTGCTGTGGCTCGTCGCGGTGCTGGCGCTGGTGCTCGCCGGATGCGGAGGCGCCGCCGACGAGGGCGAATCGGAGGGCGAGGGCGGCGCCGCCGAGCTCAAGAGCGGGCCCGGCTTCGACGGCAAGACGATCAAGCTCGGCGTGCTGACGCCGCTGTCCGGCCCGGTGGCCGTGATCGGCCTGCCGCTGACCGCCGGCAACCAGGTCTACTTCGACTACGTCAACTCGCAGGGTGGGATCGCCGGCAAGTACAAGGTCGAGCTCGTGCAGGAGGACACGCAGTACTCGCCGCCGCGCACGGTCCAGCAGTACAACAAGATCAAGGGCGACGTCGTGGCGTTCACGCAGGTGCTCGGCACCGCGCCCACGCTCGCCGTGCTGCCGCAGCTCCAGCAGGACGGCATGATCGCCGCGCCCGCATCGCTCGACGCGTTCTGGGTCCGCGAGCCGAACCTGCTGCCGGTGGGCGGGCCCTACCAGGTCCAGGCGATCAACGCGCTCGACTACTACATGAACCAGGCGGACGGCAAGGGCAAGAACATCTGCTCGTTCATCCAGGACGACGCGTACGGCGAGGCCGGTCAGGCGGGCGTCGACTACGCCGCCGAGAACCTCGGGTTCGAGGTCGTCACCACGCAGAAGTTCAAGGTCGGCGACAAGGACGTGACCGGGCAGGTGCAGCGACTGCAGCGCTCCAAGTGCGATGCCGTGTTCCTCGTCGCCACGCCGACCGACGCGGGCACGATCTGGGGCACCGCCGCCAAGCTTGGCTACGCGCCGCGGTGGATCGGCCAGTCGCCGACGTGGATCGACGAGCTGGGCGCGTCTCCGCTCGCCGACTACCTCCAGCAGACGACGTGGATCGTCGCCGAGGGAACCGAGTGGGGCGACGAGAGCGTGCCCGGCTCGAAGGACCTGCTCGCGCGCGTGAAGGAGTTCAAGCCCGACCAGGACCCGGACTACTACTTCTCGTTCGGCTACCTGCAGGGCATCGCGATGACCGCGCTGCTGGAAAAGGCGGTCGAGCTCGGGGACCTCTCACGCGAGGGGCTCATGAAGGCGTCCGAGCAGCTCGGCACCGTGAGCTTCGACGGCCTGTCCGGCGACTACCAGTACGGCCCGGCGGACTCGCGCAACCCGTCGCGGATGTCGACGATCTACGAGGTCAAGCCGGACAAGCCGTTCGGCCTCGGGACGCTCGAGTACCAGTACGAGTCGGAGGCCGCCAAGTCCTACGAGTTCCAGAAGGCCGAGCTCTGAGCGGGCGCTTCGAAGCGCCGTGTTCCGGGAAGAATGGGGGGTGAAAGGAGCAAAGATCATGGATCGCACGAAGGGCTTCTCCCTGGCCAAGGGACCGGTCGGGATCATCGGCGCCGTGCTGCTGGCCGGCGGCATCCTCGGGCTGCTGTGGGGCTCGACCGACTTCACCAGCAACGCGCCGAACGGCGACGTGAGCGGCGGCACGTGGTTCGGCATCGAGGGCAACGGCTGGACGTGGCTGCTGTTCGGAGGCGCCGGCCTCATCCTGCTCCTGAGCGCGCCGATGCACTGGGGCGCCAAGACGATGGCGCTGATCGTCGGGCTCGCGATGGGTGCGGCCGCCGTGATCGCGCTGATCGACGGCAGCGACGTGTTCGGCATCTTCGCCGCCAACGACATGACGATCCTCGCCTGGGGCATCGCCGCCGTGGCGCTGCTGATCGTGGCGATGCTGCCGCGGGTCGGCAAGCGCCGGCGCGAGGAGGTCGTCGTGGAGCGGGACAGCGCGGGCCGCTTCGACCGCGACGGGCGGCGCGTCACCGAGCCGGCCGAGACCACCACCACCCACCGGCGCGTCTAGCGCGCGGCACTGGTAAGCATCGGCGGCATGGAAGCCGCCACCGCCGCCCAGACGCCGTTCTCGCTCGAGCTCTCGCAGGACCAGCGCGACATCCGCGACTGGGTGCACGGCTTCGCGGAGCAGGTCGTGCGCCCGGCCGCCTCGGAGTGGGACGAGCGCGAGGAGACCCCCTGGCCGATCATCGCCGAGGCGGCCAAGATCGGCCTCTACGGCTACGAGGCGCTGGCGCAGTTCTGGGCCGACGAGACGGGGCTGACGCTCCCGATCGTCAACGAGGAGCTGTTCTGGGGCGACGCGGGGATCGGCATGGCGATCATGGGCACGTCGCTCGCGGTCGCCGCGATCTTCGGCCAGGGCACCGGCGAGCAGGTGGGGGAGTGGATCCCGCGCTGCTTCGGGACGGAGTCCGAGCCCGCGGTGGCCGCGTTCTGCGTGAGCGAGCCCGACGCCGGCTCCGACGTCTCCTCGCTGCGGACGCGCGCGGTCTACGACGCGGCGAAGGACGAGTGGGTGCTCAACGGCCAGAAGGCCTGGGCCACCAACGGCGGGATCGCGGCGGTGCATGTGGTCGTCGCGTCGGTCGACCGTGAGCTCGGCGTCCGCGGGCAGGCCGCGTTCGTGATCCCGCCTGGCACGCCCGGCCTGACGATGGGGACGAAGGTCCGCAAGCACGGCCTGCGCGCCTCCCACACCGCGGACGTGTTCCTCGACGACTGCCGCGTTCCCGGCTCGTGCCTGCTGGGCGGTCGCGAGAAGCTCGAGGAGCGGGTCGCCCGCGCGCGCGAGGGCGGCGGGTCGCGGGGCCAGGCGGCGCTGCAGACCTTCGAGGCGACGCGGCCCGCGGTCGGCGCGCAGGCGCTCGGCATCGCCCGCGCGGCGTACGAGTACGCGTTGGGGTATGCCAAGGAGCGCGAGCAGTTCGGCCGCCCGATCATCGACAACCAGGCGATCGCGTTCACGCTCGCCGACATGAAGATCGAGATCGACGCGGCGCGGCTGCTCGTCTGGCGGGCGTCGTGGATGGGGCGCAGCGGCCGGACGTTCGAGAACGCCGAGGGCTCGATGTCCAAGCTCAAGGCCGGCGAGGTCGCGGTGTGGGCGACCGAGCGGGCGATCCAGGTGCTCGGCGGCAACGGGTACACGCGCGAGTACCCGGTGGAGCGGATGCACCGGGACGCGAAGATCTACACGATCTTCGAGGGGACCTCGGAGATCCAGCGCCTGGTGGTCGCGCGCGCGATCTCGGGTAGGCAGATCAGGTGAGCTCCTCCGACGACGAGGACTGGACCGGCGAGCCGCCCGAGGGCCGGCACTCGCGCGACCGGGCGCGACCGGGCTTCTGGGAGAACCAGTGGCAGGCCGCGGCCGCGTACGCGCTGCTCGGCGTGACGGTCATCGCCGCGATCCTGATCATCCTGCTGCTCGGCTGAAATCTTCACATCCGGTCGTTCGCCCGGCGTAGGGTGCTCGCATGCTCAAACGCGCTCTGCTGTGCGCGGTCGCGGCGCTGGCGGTGACCGCCGCGCCGGCCGCCGCCAAGAAGGACGACACGGTGCGGTTCGCGACCTTCAACTCGTCGCTCAACCGCAACTTCGACGGGGAGCTCGTTCAGGTGCTCTCCACGCCCAGCGACCCGCAGATCCGCAACGTCGCGGAGATCATCCAGCGCGTCCGGCCCGACGTGCTGCTGCTCAACGAGTTCGACTTCGACGCGGGTGGCGAGGCCGTGCGGCTGTTCCAGCAGAACTATCTGTCGGTCAGCCAGAACGGCGCGCAGCCGATCGACTTCCCGTACACGTTCGTCGCGCCGTCCAACACCGGGATCCCGTCCGGCAAGGACCTCGACAACAACGGCGTCGTCGACACCACGCCCGGCGACGGCACGTACGGCAACGACTCGTTCGGGTTCGGCGAGTACCCGGGCCGCTTCGGGATGGCCGTCTACTCACGCGAGCCGATCAACGACCGGCGCATCCGCACGTTCCAGACGTTCCGCTGGAGCGACATGCCGGGGAACCTGCTGCCGCAGCCGTTCTACTCGCCCGACGAGGCGGCGATCCTGCGCCTCTCGTCCAAGAGCCACTGGGACGTGCCGATCAAGGTCGCGGACCACAAGACCGTGCACTTCCTGGTCAGCCACCCGACGCCGCCGGTGTTCGATGGGCCCGAGGACCGCAACGGGCGCCGCAACTTCGACGAGATCCGCTTCTGGGCCGATTACATCTCGGGCGCGAAGTACATCTACGACGACGAGGGGCGCCGCGGCGGCCTGCCGGCCGGCAAGCACTTCGTCATCGCCGGCGACCAGAATTCGGACCCGCTCGACGGCGACAGCGTGCCGGGCGCGATCCAGCAGCTGCTCGAGCATCCGCGGGTCAACGCGTCGAATCCGCCGACCAGTCCGGGCGGCCCTGAACAGGCCGCGCTGCAAGGCCGCGCGAACCTGACGCACCGGAGCGATCCGGCCTTCGACACGGCCGACTTCAACGACGCCGCACCGGGGAACCTGCGCGCGGACTACGTGCTGCCGGACCGACGGATGGACATCGAGTCGTCGTTCGTGTTCTGGCCCCTGATGAGCGATCCGCTGTTCCGGCTCGTCGGGCTGTTCGACCCGGCGCTGCTGCCGAACGGCAACGGGTTCCCGTCCTCGGACCACCGGCTGGTGGCGGTCGACGTGGGGGTGTAGGGATCAGCGACGCGTGAGCGCGGCGATCGTGATGGTCGCCGCGACCACGTGCATCGCCATCAGCGTCCCGACCGAGGTGGCGTCGGTCCCCGGGTACTCCGGCGGGTCCTGGAGACCGACCGTCAGCGGGGCGGCCAGCGAGAGGAGGAGCGCCACGAGGGCGACGATGGTGAACGTGCGGTCGGGGTCGCGCGCCCGCCGGGCGATGAGCGCGTAGACGACGCCGGCGGCGAGCACGGCGGCCAGCGTGGAGAGGATCACCGCGCGCAGCGCGAGGTGCTCGAACTCGGACGGGATGTCGAACACCGCGATCGCGACCGCACGGACGAGCACGTTGGCCGCGGCGGCGGCCACGGCGGCAAGCGCGGTGCGCCGGACGAGGTCAGGCAAGGTTGCGGAGCGCCTCGCCGGCGACTGCGGCGGCGGCCAGCACGACGGCCGGGACCCAGTACGCGCGGTGGCGTCGCCGGCGATGAGCGGTGCTCACGTAGATCTGCCGCGGCGGGTGGACCACGGCGCGATGGAAGCCCACCGGTGAGAATCGGTCAAGGCCTCGATCCCGCATGCTGCGGGAATCGTCTTGGCGCTACTCCGGAAGCAGCGCGAATTGGCGCGATTGGGCCACGAGGCGGCCCTGCGAGTCCCAGATCTCGAAGTCCTCCTCGTGGTACCCGCCGATCACGTGGCGCGTGAAGGCCCGGCAGGCGAGCCAGCCGGGTGCCGGGCGGCCGCGGACGTGGACGGTCAGTTCCAGCGTGGCCGAGCCGGGGACGCCGAGGTCGAGCACGGCGGGCGCGGCGCCATCGACCAGGGCGGCGAGCGCCAGCGGATCGGGCTCGCGGCCGTCGCGGAACCGCATCCAGAACTCGATCCGCGGGTTCCCGCCCGGCTCGCCGCGCACCCAACCGGGCGGCTCCGGCGCGCGGTACTCGAGCCGGTCGACGATGCTCACGCCCGGCATCCCCGTGCCGCCGAGCACGTCACGCGTGTCGTCGGGCGATGGGAGGTTGGGCGGCTCGCCGAACGAGGCGGTCCGGCCGGAGGCGCCGTCGAGGTCGCCGAAGGTCGCGACGACGCGGACGATCTCGCGGCCTTCCTGGTGGAGCGTGGCCTCGCCGGTCGCGGTGCGCCGCCCGCTCCGGATCGCCTCGGTGCGGACCTCGGCGCGCCCGGCCGTCCCGGGGCGCAGGAAGTACGCGGAGGCGACGAGCGGGTCGGCCAGCGGCAACTCGCTCGCCAGCGCCCGCAGCGCGACGGCCAGCATGTAGCCGCCGTTGGGCGTTCCGCCGATCGCGGTCCAGCGATCGGTCAGCCGGGCGGCGTACCGATGGTCACCGGCCGGCTCGACCGCGGTGTCGGCGTCGAAGGCATGGTCCATCATCGTCGTCATGGACCACCAGGGTGGTCGAGGCCGGGAGGCTCCGCAATTACCCCTGAGGTAGGTGGCCGTGCTTCTCCTGCTGGCGCACCGTGATGAACGCGATGCCGAGGCGCCGCAGCACCTCGACCAGGATCCCGATGCCGATCAGCTGCTAGAGGACCGTGAAGATCTCGATCCAGCGGTCGCTGATCGTCAGGTCGGGGTTCGACACGCTGGTCGTCGTCAGGGTCGAGACGGAGAAGTAGAGCGCGTCGACGACGTGCCAGTCCTGGCCGAGCGAGTACGTGAGCGTCCCGACGAAGAGCAGCAGGCCGGCCGCGCTGAGGATCGGCAGGAACTCCTCCTCCCGGATCGCGTAGCGGAAGGCCGGCAGCACCCGCCGCAGCATCATCAGCGCGGACAACATGCTGCCTGGTTCGCGGCGGTCGCCGCGGGTCCTACTTCTTGTCCGGCTTCAAGCTGCTCTCGCGCTCGACGCCGCCGAGCTTGAGCATCATGTCCACCGCTCCGCCGGGCGGCGTGTGGTGCTCGGCCTGCTTCTGCGGCGAGTCCCCGGTCCGCTCGCGCTTGAGCCGCTTCTTCTCGCGCCGGCGCTCGATCCAGTTCATGGGCCGACCCTACGCCCGTCACGGTCGGGTTGGCAAGCCGTCTCGAAATGGCGCTCGCACAGGCGGAGCCGGCGGGCGTCCCACACCATGTAGGTCCCGAGCACGAGCTGGACGAGGCTGCGCCAGACGTCCTCCCAGCGGTCGCGCACCCGCAGGAACGCGAGCAGCAGGCGCAGCCGCAGCCGCGGCTCGGGGCGCGCTGTGCGCGAGACGAGGACGCACGGCCCGCGGTTCGGGATCGAGCGCGTGTGGGAGGCGGAGGAGGCGAGCGCGAACCGCCGCAGCACCTCTCGGGTCGCCGCCCGGATCGCGACCGGCGCGATCCCGCGCGCCGGGCACGGGCGGTTGCCGGCGACGCCGAACGGGATGAAAGCGGCATCGTGGTGCGAGAGGTTCTCCCAGCGCTCGGGGCGGAACGCGTCCGGGTCGTCGTAGCCGCTGCGGTGGTAGGCCGGGTAGTTGAAGCAGAGCACGGAGCCGCGCGGGATCGTGTGGCCGTCGACCGCGATGTCGGCCGACGTGATCCGATGGGCGATGCCGAACAGCGGATACAGGCGCATCGTCTCGTCGAGTACGCGGTCGAGGTGGCGCACGTCGTCGGGCGCGGCGGCCGCCCGCTCCTGCGC
>JBKOYW010000513.1:0-3623 GCA_046744275.1 Actinomycetota bacterium | reverse complement strand
CGACCAGGGCGCTGGAGACCGAGAGGATGTAGAGCGAGGCGCGGGAGGCGCTCTCGCTCGCGGTCTGCGAGCGGGCGCCCTGGAGCGTGAAGTGCTCGGTGGTCAGAGCGGTCAAGAGCTCCTGGCGATCCGGGGCCTCCGCCACCTCACCAACGTACCAACGCCGACCAACGTGACTCCGGTGCTGTGGGCGCCGAGCAAGTCCGGTAACGGCGCATGGGGAAGGACGCGGCGGAAGGCCGGCCGTTATCGCCCCGGCTGTCCTGACAGTTAAAACTGCGCCGGGTCGAGCTGCCGTGCCAGCCAGGCGCTGAGCAGCGCCCCGGCGGCGGCCAGGCCAACGGCAGCCGGAAACACGCTTGTTCGCATGTGATGGCGGGCGCGCAG
Organism: Actinomycetota bacterium; assembly: GCA_046744275.1. Taxonomy (GTDB): domain Bacteria; phylum Actinomycetota; class Thermoleophilia; order Solirubrobacterales; family Solirubrobacteraceae; genus DASSUW01. Next base: position 3,236 of record JBKOYW010000513.1, on the reverse strand, counting down.
ACATGCGGCCACGTCGATTCCGTCTACCAGGGCAGACGCTTCGAGCCAGCCGCGCAGGGGCGCGCCGCGGTCCAGGGCGACGAGCAGCCCGAGGCCGAGGCCGAGGTCGCGGGCGCCGACCATGCGGGCCAAGAGGCCCGTCCTGCCCTCGGATCCGTCACGACCGGTCATCGTGCGGCCCACCAACTCCGGCGCTAGGAGCGACACGACGCCGATGGCGATCCTCCCGCCCGCCAACGTGACCGCCAGCTGCCTTCGCTCCATCGACCGGATGGTACGAGAACAGCCGTCGGCCACGCGACCGCCTCATTCCGCGTCGCGACCACTCGAAGCCGCGGCCACTTTCGAGACGCGCGTCCCGACCGGCGTCCCGCTCGCGCCGGAGACAGGGCTCGTGCTGGGTGCGCTCGCCGGTTGGCTCTCGCGCCGGAGGCGCGCGTAGGTCACGCGGACTCGTCCGCGAGTCGTCCGATCTCGTAGCGGAGGGTCAGGAACCGCTGCCCGGCCAGGTAGAAGCTGTGGTCGGTCTTCAGCTCGCCGCCGGCGACGAACACGAAAATCTCCTCCTGGAAGGAGAGCAGCTTGAGGACCGTCAGGGCGTCTCGCTCGCTGTCGACGGAGCTCAGGTAGTGGCCGGGGAACGCGAGCTCGCTTCGCGACGTCAGGAGAAGGTCGTGCTCGCCGGCGTTGCGGGGCTCCAGGGTGGCGGTGAAGTTGGCGCTCGGGATCGGAAAGCCGACGCTCACGTAGCCGCGGTCATCGTGCCGGAAGCTCGTGTAGATGCCAACGTAGATCGGCTTGCCCGAGTCCGCGAACGTCCGGATCCAGCCGCGGATGTCGATCTCGTCGTCGTCGTCGACGTCGATCGTGTCGATCGTGCTGACCATCCCCCGCTGGGCCTCTTCGATGTTTGAGGGGATCGCGGCCTGGCCGAGCGGCTGGGCGACGAGGCGCTTGAAGATCTCGTAGCCGGGCTTCATCCAGCGCCGCCACTCGGGGATGATCGACAACCGGAAGCGGCTGGTGTGCTCGTAGAACTCGCGGATCAGCGGATGCACGCGACCGGCGTCGAAGTCCGGACCGTCCAGGCTGTCGAGCGAGGCGAGGATTCCGACGTCGGGCGGGTTGCGCCGAAAGGTCCCGCCGCGGACCTTGGCGAGCTGCTCGACGTAGTCGGCGCCGACGTATCGCGAGCGCGCCTCGAACGGCACCACGTAGCGCAGCTCGGACGCCGGCACCTCCTCGGCCATCACGCGGACCAGCGGCCGGTTGCGGTAGACGACCGTCGCGATCACGCGATAGACGACCGCCACCGCCGCCGCGACCAGCGCCGGCGCCACGTCGGCCTCGAGCGCTCCGATCAGCGCGCCCAGGACCGCGCCGACCGCCAGCCCGAGTGCGAGCTTCAGCGGGCGCAAGCCGAGCAGGCCGAGGAGCGCACCGCTGACGATCGCGGTCGGCAGGGGCTCGTCCAGCCCGATCAGGCCGAGCAGCCAGCCGAACAGTGCCATCAGCAGCGCGCTTGAGAGGATGCGCTGCCAGAGCGGCTTGACCTCGGCGGCGCCGCGGCTCAGGCTGGTGAACGCCTCGGCCGGCGCGTAAAGCAGCACACCGATGAGCGCGCCCACGCCGGCTCCGACGCCGTCGACCTGGGCGCCGAGCACGGCGCCGGCCGCCGCGCCCAAGGCCGCTCCCCAGACGAGCGCGTCGAGTAGCCGGCCGGAGCGGCTTCGTCGGCGTCGGTCCGGGCTGGCCATGATCTCGGAGTATCACGCTGCCCGGGCGGGCGACGGGCCGTCCTGACCTCGGCCCGGCGGTTCGGAGAGGATCGGCATCAGCGGCTTACGCCCCGGCCACACGGCTATGGCGGGGACGGAACGAGTTGCGCCCGTGTCGCGGCGCGGCGTAGGGTGAGGCATCGACGCGCCGGCGGTACCGAGGCTGGTCGCGGGCTTGGTCGAGCGCCCGCGGCTGTTCGCGCTGCTCGATCGCGGCGCGCAGGGGCCGGTCACGCTGCTGTGTGCGCCGGCCGGGAGTGGCAAGTCGGTGCTGCTGTCGTCGTGGCTGCGCAGCCGCGAGCCGCCCGACCCCGTTGCGTGGGTGGGCGTGGAGCGCGGGGAGTCCGACGCGACGCGCTTCTGGGGTACGGTGATGGACGCGCTGCGGCGATCGGACGTGATCGCTCCCGCCGACCCGCTCGCCACGCTGGTGCCGCACGAGGCACAGGACGAGTTTCTGCAGCGGCTGCTGGAGGGGCTCGGCCGGCTGCCGCGCACGGTGCTGCTGGTAGTCGACGACCTGCACCAGCTCCGCTCCGGCGACGCCCTGGCCGGCCTCGAGCGGCTGCTCGACCAGGCACCGCCGCAGCTGCGCACGTTCATCGCGAGCCGGCACGACCCGAAGCTCGGCTTGCACCGGATGCGGCTGGCCGGGGAGCTGACGGAGATCCGCGCGGCCGACCTCGAGTTCAGCCCCGTGGAGGCGGCCGAGCTGATCGCGTCCGCCGGCGTGACGCTCGCCGCCGAGGACCTCGCGCGCCTGCACGAGCGCACCGAGGGCTGGGCGGCCGGCCTGCGCCTGGCCGCGCTGTCGCTCTCCCGCCACGACGCCCCGGACCGCTTCGTGGCCGAGTTCTCCGGCAGCGAGCGCACGATCGCCGACTACCTGGTCGGCGAGGTCCTGGCCAGCCAACCGCCCGAGGTGCGGCACCTTCTCCTGCGCACGTGCATCCTCGAACGCGTCAACGGGCCGCTCGCCGACCTGCTCACCGGCCGCAGCGACGGCGCGCGGCTGCTGGGAGAGCTCGAGGAGGCGAACGCGCTCGTCGTGGCCGACGACGTCGGCCGCTCGTGGTTCCGCTACCACCACCTGCTCGCCGACCTCCTGCGGCTCGAGCTGCGGCGCGAGGCGCCCGGCGAGGTCGCCCGCCTGCACCGGCTCGCAGCGGGCTGGTACGCCGAGCACGGTCGCGCGGTCGACGCGATCCGCCACGCCGAGCTCGGCGCCGACTGGGAGCTGGCGGCGGAGCTGCTCGGCCGCGGCTGGGCGAGCCTGATCCTCGACGGCGAGGAGGCCACGCTCGGATCGCTGCTTGCGGGCCTGCCCGCCGACGTGGCCGAGGCCGATGCCGAGGTCGCGGCGATCACAGCCGCCGACCGCCTGTGGGAGTCGCGCTGGCACGAGGCCGACGCGCTGCTCGCCGCCGCGCAGCACACGCTCCCGGCGCTCCCCGAGGC
>JBKOYW010000257.1:0-8514 GCA_046744275.1 Actinomycetota bacterium | reverse complement strand
CACGGTCGTGCCCGGGCCTGCCTGCGACGCAGCGTGGGAGATCGTCCTCCACGGGCGCTTGCGCGACCCATTGCCGCTGTCCTGGCCCTTCGTGGACACGTATTTGTGCACCGATCTGGAAGCGCCCTCGTGCGCCTCGCGCTGCTTGCCGCGAGTCGCATCGCCACCGCACGAGACCGCGGACAACGCCAGCACCACGGCCAGGCAGCCGGCGGGGTGGCTGCATCGTCGCATCCCGCGCGTGCTCAACCCGCGCCTCCGCGAGCTGCGCGCCGGATCTCAACGGGCGGCATCAGGGCGATTATGACGCCGGCCAGAACGAGCCCGTGCGTCAGCATCGTTGTGAAGAAGCCCGAGCTGCCGAGCGAGAGTCCGGCGATCGCCAGCGTCGGCCCTATCACCCGAGCATCGCGCCCACGTGCGAGCCCATCGATGACCAGGAGCGTGAAAGCGCAGATCACCATGAAGACGATGACGCCGGGGTAGCCGAAGTTGGCGAAGGCGTCGGCGAAGAGGCTGCTGTTGGCGTCCGTGCCCTGGTGGAAGTACACCGATCCGATCAGCAGTGGGGCATCGACGCTGTATGGGCTGGCGAACAGCCAGCTGAGGAAGCTGTGCGAGAGGTGGTACTGGTCATGCTGCGAGAAGTAGTCGTAGTAGTACCAACCGACGTGGCCCGGAGTGGCGAACGTCCTGGTGGCGAGCGCAATCGGCCAGTCGCCTGGTTGGGAGTTGATGCCGACGGTTCCCATGAGGGTGGCTGCGGTCCCCAGCACCGCCAGCGTCCCGAACCAGCGGGCCGCGCGGGCGATGGCGAAATAGACCAGAGGGACGAGGACGACCGAGAAGAGCACCGCCTTGTAGCCCGTGTCCGCGTAGATGAGCAGCTGCCCCAAGAGCCCGAGCGCCACGAGCGCAGGCCGCCGCTGAGCCATGCCGACGCCCATCAGCAGCGGGTTGATGACGTTGGCGGCCCACGGGACGATGTAGCCGCCCACGGCCGTGCCGCCCTGCACGGCGGCGAACTGGGCTCGGGTCACGTACACCTCGGACAGGCTCGGCGGCGGGTGCAAGCCGAACGTCGCGGCGATGTACAGGAAGGTGAGCACGCTCAGCGCGACCAGCAGCCACGTGAACCCGCTCAGTGAAAGGTGAGGGACTTGAATGAGGGGCGGGCGCAGGCGCACGATCGCGCCAAGCACCGCCATCGCGCTGATCAGCGCGAGTTCCCACGGCAGCACCGCCTCGAGGCTCCCGGTCAGATAGATGGGCACCATCGCCGTGGGTACGTAGCCGACCAGGTAGATCGTCCACAGGGCGATCGTCGACGGGCGGCGAGCGGCGATCGGCAGCCACGCCGCCGGCAGCGCGGCGATCGTGGCGACGAGCAGCACCGCCGTCGGCGTAGGGTCGGCGTCGATCAGGCCGTTGTACGCGTACACCGGCGAGAAATGCGACGTGTACGCCCAGATGAGGGCTGTGACATACCCCAGCGCTGCCGCGATCGTCAGCGCCCGCGCCGGACCAACCAGGACGAGCGCCGCCAGCGGTGCGATTGCGAGGGTGCCAAGTCCCACGGCCGCGACGCCCGGCTGCGTGAGGACGATCAGTCCGGCGGCCGCGGCGGCGAGCAGGATGCCGGCCGCGTGCAGCGACATGCTGCTCCGCGTAGCCATTGGCGACAGCATAGGTGCCAATCCGCCGGGGATCGCGGCTACGCACGGCCGCGGCCGGCTTCGGGTAGAACTCACCTGACGTGGCGGCTCGGCGGCGGCTTCTCTGCATCTATCAGCACGCCCCGACTCCGGGCGCTCCGGGGATCTATCGGCACCGGCTCTACCTCGCCGAGCTTGTACGGCGCGGGTGGGAGGTTGATCTCGTTTCGACCCCGGTCAACTACATGCGCGGGACCGTGCCCGAGCGGTATGCCGGAAGGCCCTACGTCCGCGAGACCATCGACGGCGTCGTCCACCATTGGGTGTGGGCGTCGCCGAGCCTGCACACCTCGCGCCTGCACCGCGTGGCCAACTACGTGTCGTTCGCCACCGCGGCGACGATGCGGGCGATGACGCTTCGGCGGCCAGATGTCATTTGGGCCTCTTCGCCGCCGCTACCGGTGGGCACCATCGGCGAGTTGCTGGCCGCGCGCTTCCGCCGACCATGGGTGCTCGAGGTTCGCGATCTGTGGCCCGAGTCAGCCGTGGCGGTCGGATGGCTGCGCGAGGGCACGCTGCCCTACCGCGCGCTCGATCGCCTGGCCCGGCGGTACGCGCGCCGCGCCGACGCGGCGCTCGTGCCGACGCCGGGCTTGGCCGAGCCGCTCCAACGCCATGGCGCCGCATCGGTGGCGGTGGTGCCCGGCCCGGTGCTCGACACGGCGCGGCCGGCGGAGACGCGAGAACGGATGCGGGCCGAGCTCGGCGTCACCGACAGCACGTGCCTCTTCGTCTACGTCGGAGCCGTCGGAGTCGCGAACGGGCTTCAGACGTTGATCGAGGCGGTCGCTGCCGTGGGGGATGACGACGGCATGCGCTTCGTGCTCATCGGCGACGGCAGCGACCGGCGCCGGGTCGAGGAGGAGCTCGCGCGACGGCGCATGTCGAACGTCCGCATCCTCCCTCCGGTGCCGAAGGCGGAGGTGCCGAACGTACTCGCCGCCAGCGACGTCTGCCTGCATCTGCTGCGCCCGGATCCGCACTTCGCGGGCGCACTGCCGTCGAAGATCCTCGAGTACCTCGGTGCCCACCGGCCGTTCATCACCACGGTGCCCGGCCTTCCGGAGCAACTCGCCGCCGAGAGCGGGGGCGGCTTCGCGCCGACGCCGGAGGACCTCGTGCGCGAAGTCCGGCGTTGGCGTGCGATGTCACCCGAGGAGCGGCGGCGCCACGGCGAGCAGGCCTTCCAGTACGGCATCAAGCGCTTCTCGCTCGACGTCAACGTCAGCAAGCTCGAAGAGGTGCTCATGGGCGCCTTGCGCTCCCCCTAGAATGGCGAGGTGGACACGACGGTGGGATCCGTCGGCCAGGGCACGGACTCACAGGCTCGAGCGCCGTCGGGCTCGTCGATCGCGCGCTCGAGCGCGCTGAACCTGGTCGGGCGGCTCACGAGCGGCGCAGCCATCCTCGGGTTGGCGGTTCTGAGCACGAACGTGCTCGATACGCACGGCCGCGGGATCTACGCGATCCTCGCGACGTGGGCGGGAATCGCGATGACGATCCTCGCCGGCGGCACGCCGGTGATGGCCGCCGATCTGATTCATGGGCGTCGTGACGAGCGGGCGATGCACGGTGCCTCGTGCGCGGTCGCGCTCCAATCGGCAATCGCCCTGGGGCTTGTAGCGGTCGCCGTCTCCGCATTCACAGCCGACGTGTCGCTTGCAGCGCTTCTGTGCACCGCAGCGGTCGCTGCGCTTGTGACCTACTCCAACTTCGAGATGTACATCGCCCAAGCGCGCGGCGACGTGCTGCGCGTGCGGCTCACGGACATGGCCATGGCCGTCTTCCCGCTGGTGGTGACGGTTGCCGCGGTCATCGTCGTCGCCAACCCGACGGTGACCACGTTCATGCTGGCGTGGGCGCTTGGGGCAGCACTGACCGCCGCTCTGCAGCTCGCCGACGCGATCGCCGTCAGCGGTCTCGTGCTCAGGCGGGCGTGGCAGGGCGCGGCGAGCATCATGCGCCGGTCGATCGGCGTCGCCCTGTCGAACGCCACGGCGCTGCTGATGTCCCGCATTGACGTGCTGGTCGTCGCGGCGGTCCTGTCGACGAGCGATGCAGGCGTGTACTCGATCCCCGTGGCGCTGGCATCGAGCCTCTTGCTGCTCTCGCGGTCCCTGCTGTCCGCGACGTACCACCCGATCATGACCGCACCCCCGGAGGAGGTTGCCGCGCGCCTCAGCGTGGCGTTGCGTCACAGCGTGATCGTCGTGTTGGCCGGCGGCTGCCTTTCGATCCCCGTCGTCGCGGTCGGCTCCGGGTTCGTCTTCGGCGACGCCTACAGCGAGATCTGGCGGCCGTACGCAATTCTCGTCCCGGCGATGGCGGCCCTGTGCGTGGGGGAGCTCCTGCGGCACTTTCTCATCACCCGGCTCGAGCGCCAGCGCGAAATCCTCGTCACCACCGGCGGAATGCTGGTCGTCAACGGTGCGCTCGCGGTTGCCGGCGCTGCCGCGTTCGGCCTCGAGGGCGCGGCAGCTTCGACGACGATCACCTACCTCGTCGCTGCGATCGGCCTCGTCTGGTACTGCGCGCGCCCATTGTCCGTTCCGATGTCACAGCTCGCGGTGCCCAGGCCGTCGGATCTGGCGCCATACGTACGCGTGCTGCGACTGCTCGTCTCCAGACTGCGCGCAACGGTCTCCACGGCACCGTGACGGGTAGGGCTGATCGCCTCGACCGCGTGCGCCGCCTGACGGCCGACCTGCGAACGGCTGCGCGGATGCCTCGCGTCGAGGTGATCGCCTCCCGCGGCGAGGCGACCGAGGAAGAGGTCCTGCGCTTCTTCAATCGCCCGCATCCGCGGTACCGGATCGTGGCGAACAAGGCGGTCGGCGCGGCGCTGCTGCCGCTCGCCGACTACGACGACGTCGACGCCTATCTCGCGAGTCTGCGGTACATGCGCCGGCGCGTGCAACGGGCTCGGCGGCTCGGTTATACCTTCGGTCCGTTCGATCCGGACGACCGGCGGGCGGACCTGCTCGCGATCCACGCGTCGCTGCCACAACGGCAGGGGCAGGCCATCGAGGCCACATACCTCGACCCCGCGGCTGTCTATGACAAGGGGCCGCACATCGAGTACATCGGGGTCTTCAGCGACGGGATCCTGGTGGCCTATGCACAGCTGCGATACGCAGGCGAGATCGTCGGGCTCAACCGCGTCATGGGGCACGGCGACCACCTCGACGACGGGATCATGTTCCTGCTCATGGCCGAGATCGTCGCCCACGTGAAGACGACGCGGCCCGACATCCACTACGTGTTCTACGACATGTTCTTCGGCGCGAGCGAGGGCCTGCGAGCGTTCAAGACGCACCTGGGCTTCCGGCCCCACTACGTGCGCTGGAAGCGCGAGCTCGCGCCGCCTGACGGAACAGCGTGAGCCGGGCGCGTACCATCGCGCTACGCCTGCACGCCGACTACCTGCAGGCCGAGCGCCTCGACGATTTCGAGGCGCTGCTGCGCGCCGCGCTGGAGCGCGGCTACAAGCCGATGACGCTCGCCGCGTTCGCGCAGAGCACCCAGGCCGAGGCGCCGGCGGCCGGCGATCGGCTTCTGCTGATGCGTCACGACATCGACACCGACGTCCCGCGTGCGCGCCGGATGTGGCACATCGAGCAGCGCCTCGGCGTCGTGGGCAGCTACTTCTTCCGCCGCAGCACGTGGGACGTCGGCTTCATGCGCGAGCTGTCCGCCGCGGGCAACGACGTCGGCTATCACTACGAGGAGCTGGCCGATGTGGTCAAGGAGCGTGGCGCGGCCACCGCCCCGCAGGCTCAGGCCCTGATCGGCGTCTCGCGCGAGCGGCTGCGCGCACGGCTGGCCGAGCTGCGTGCGAGCAGCGGACTTGCGCTCGACGTGCTTGCCGCGCATGGCGACTTCGCCAACCGTGCGGTTGGGGTCTCCAACGTCGAGCTGCTCGCCGACGCCGCCTTTCGCGCGCAGATCGGCGCCCGGTTGGAGGCCTACGACATCGAGCCCCACGTGTCGGCGCGTTCGTCGGACGGCATCCCGCCGACGGCCTGGGTGCCCGAGGATCCGATCCACGCCATCCGCCGCGGCGAGCGTGTCGTCGAGGTGCTCGTGCACCCGCGCTCCTGGGGCGGGGCGCCGGCGGTCAACGCTCGCGCCGACCTGGTCAGGCTCCGCGAGGGGTGCGCCTATCGGGTGCGCCGCGCGCGCCGGCGCGGGAGAACGTGAGGAGCCCTAGACCATGGCACAGCCGCGGTCACCCGAGCATTCGGCAGCTGCTCCTCTGGCGTCGTGCCTGCCTGTTCGGATAGGGTCTGCCGAGCGGTCATCGGCGGCGCAGGACGGGACGCCACGCGGCATGCGGGGACTGGGCGATGCCGGTGCCGGGGAACGACAGAAAGGAGGAGTCTTTGCTCGGCATCATTTGCGGACCGGGACGCCGTCCGGCGTTGCTGGTGGGCCTTGTTGTGACGTTCGTGGCGGCGATGGCCGGCAAGGCCAGCGCCACGGTCCAGATCACGAACCAGAACGATCCTGCGGGTGACCCAACCGTCGTCAGCTACCGCTTGACGCCACCGCCAGGGCAAGGGGCGCCCATCGACTTCGCGCTCCACGACACGGAGTACAAGGGATTCGGCCCCTTTGCTGGGCAGGTCGTGGTCCAGGTGGTCCTGCCGGCCGGCTGGCGGGTGGAGCACATTCGGTGCTGGGGCTTCAATCTCAACAACAACCCCACGGCCGCGAACGAGTTCCAAGTCGACGAAGCTAACGGCACCGTGACGATGCAGCACGCCGTCGACGACGAGCAGTTCTGCACTTTCACCAACGGCAGGGTCTCCTCCGACGGCTCATCGGGCGTGTCGCCCGCTCTACCGCCCAATCTTGGCGTCGCGCTTCCGACGGAGGCCGCCCTACTCGGCGTCAGGGTGAGACGTGGCCACGCCGTCGCGACCGTTCGCCTCATCCGGCGCTCGGTGGTCACGAGCCGGCTTCGCCGGGGCGGGCGTGTCGTTGGCAGGTCACGGGCGGTGCGCAAGGCCGGAACGTACGACTTCACCGTGTCAATCGGTGCCAAAGCCAAGCGCGCGTTCCAGCGGCAGGGGCGCAAACGGGTGGCGCTCCAGCTGAGGGTCGTCGTGGTGGAGACCCGCACCAAGGCGAAGCACCTCTTCCGCTTCCAGGTCCTCGTGCCCGTCTAATGGTCCGCTCGTGATGTTCCACCCGAAATCGGAAGATTTCGGGTGGAACGTTGCAGTAAGGAGCGTGGCGCGCCCTGCGCCACGCAGGCGCGGGGTTGCTCGCCGTCGCGCGCGAGCGGCTGCGCGGACGGCTGGGAGGAGATGAGGAGGCCCTAGCGTCCGGTGACCGCCGCCACGAGCTCCTCGTACCAGCGGTGCTCGCGGCTGCTGCGCAGGTAGGTGTTGTTGTGCCAGAGGATGCCCAGGCAGCCGCCGTAGCGCCGGCACTGGGCGGCGACGTCGAGGACCGCCGTGCGGGCGGCGTCGCGTCCGAGTCCCATCGCCGACAGCACTGTGCCGTCCATGACCTGAAACGGCACCTCCCACAGCTTCAACGGCCGGCGCTCCTCGAGATCGAAGACACGATACGGATGGCAGGTGCCCGTGCGGAAGCCGACGACCTCCGGATAGGCCAGCGTAGTGTCGTAGGTAAGCCCGGCCGCCTCCCAGTTGCGCCAGGTCTCCGGGTTCGCCCAGCGCAGGAAATGCTGCCGGCCGCCCCAGTGATCCTGCTGTACTCCCTCGGCGTCGGCGACGCGCAGGAGACGCGCGAACTCCTCGCGCGTACGCGCCGCGTCACGGTAGGTGCAGAAGCTGGGGTGGAGCCCGATCTCGTGGCCGCGTCGCGCGATGTGGCCGAGCAGCTGACGCACCAACGGGTGCTCGTACAGGTAGCCGCCGTCGCGCGGGCGCCGGTCGCGGTGGGCGAGGAAATAGAAGGCACTGCGCAGCCCGTGCCGCTCGCTGACGTCCATCAGGAAGTCGTAGGTGTTGTGCGGATCAAGGCGGTGGTCGCGCACCGAGCGCAGCCGCCGTACCGCCAGCCGCGCGTCGCGTCGTCGCACAAGATCGCCCGTCAGCATGCGCCCGAAGTCCCGAGGCCCGTGGTCGAGCGCGGCGAGAGGATCGTCGACGTCGTGTGTGAGGAGTACGCGGTACTCGTGCCGACGGCGCCGCAGGCGCGGCCACGTCCGCTCGAGCGCGTCGGCGAGGAGCTCCACGTAGGCGTCGACGATCGGCGTGCCGAGGAAGCCGGCCCGGGCGGCGACGGAGGCCGCGGCCGGAAACCGCTCGTACTGATCGCGATCGCCGATGACAAGCTCCTCGTAGCGCGTGAGCATGAAGAACGCGCTGCCAAACACGTCGACCGCGAGCCGGGAGGGCTCGGGCGCCGCCCCGTAGACGACGGGTAGGTCGTCGGAGTGCTCGACGGACGGAAGCGAGGCTCGCGTCAGCCAGTCCTCCCAGGGGGTCGCGAAGAGCACGTCGGGGAGCCGCACGCACGACCCCTGCGGGTCCTCGGCGAGGCCGATTCGCACGTCCGCGCGATCGTCGGTTCGCAGCGTCCAGTCCAGACCCAGCCGATCACCGAGCACCACGCCGAGGATGTACCGCCGCTCCGCGTCGTAGCCCGGCGGCGTCTCGACGAGGAACGTCATGGGGCGGTCGCCGGCGTGCGGATCGCCGTCACCATGAGCAGCGCCAGGGCCAGCCCCGCGATGCCGACCGCCCCGGCGACCGTCAACAGGCGGTCCAGCCCCTCGAGTGTCACGCGCTCGGACGCCAGGCCCACCACGACGCCGCCGAGC